>CAZJRC010000001.1:0-695 GCA_964548495.1 uncultured Gammaproteobacteria bacterium
AAAGAATCCAGCATGGAAAGATTTGTCGCTATCATAAGATCCTTCGCTAACGCTCAGGATGACATTATATGAAAAACCAGATAATTCAAGCAATCAAAATCTTAAATCAAGGAGGCATTATCATCTTCCCCACAGACACTGCTTTTGGCATCGGTTGCCGTATTGATGATGATAAAGCAATACAAAGATTATTCCAAATCCGTAAAAGACCCGCGATTCAGGCAACCCCAGTCCTGATCGAAAACCTATCCATGACCCCAAAATACCTCCAGCCTATCCCTCAAGAAGTAATCGACAAATTAATAAACAAATACTGGCCGGGCGCATTAACAATAATTTTACCTTGTCATAAAAACATAATTCCAAACATGGTACGAGGCGGTACTGGCAATCTAGGGATTAGAATGCCAAATCATCGGATAATATTAGACATAATCAAAAACATCTGCGTGCCAATTTTAGGCCCCTCAGCCAATTTTCATGGAGACAAAACGCCATATTTTTTTAAGGACTTAGATAAACAGCTGATAAAACAGGTAGATTTTGTTATTAAAGGAAAATGCAGTATAAAACAAGCGTCCACCGTCATCGATTGTTCAATCAAGCCATGGAAAATTATACGAAAAGGCGCGATTGATTTAGACATCTAACGAATTATGAAAAATATTTTATTTATTGACACCTCAAGCAAAGAA
>CAZJRC010000001.1:711-6282 GCA_964548495.1 uncultured Gammaproteobacteria bacterium
GGTCTGGTCATAAACGGAAAAAGATTTGATATCGATCAAAAATTAGATAAAAACAAAGCCCAGGCGGTCTTACCTTTAATAAATAATCTCCTGAAAAACCAAAAAATGAAACTCCGGGACATTACCGAAATCCAGGTAAACCCAGGACCCGGCTCATTCACAGGCATTAGGGTAGGTCTGGCCGTTGCTAATACACTTGCCTTTCTCCTGAAAATACCGGTTAATGGAAAACCAATCGCCGAATTAATCGAACCTATATATACTTAATACTTAATAGTGATAGATGTCAAAATCCCCGCCGCAAATCCGATAAGGTCTGGTGCAATCATAGACTAATAATACCTCATTTAAGATTTTTGGTATACTTAATTCATGAGAAACTTTCTGTGCCATCTTTTTATTCCTCATGAGGCCAATAACCACCGTGCCAAGCTCCTCCATCTGGAAAGCTTAACAATTACTATCGCTCTGCTTATCTTCTCCTCCTTTTTAATGTTCGCATTCTCAAAAAATCACCCTGAGGTTCTGGGAATTTCTTATAACATCACGCCTGAAGAATTATTAATCGCCACCAATAAAATACGATATGAAAAAGGACTCTCTCAACTCAAACTTGATTCAGAGTTATCCCAAGCGGCCGCGAACAAAGCTGCTGACATGTTCAGAAAAAACTACTGGGCGCATATAGCTCCTGACGGAATAACCCCATGGAATTTTATTAAAAATTCAAATTACGAATACCTATACGCTGGTGAAAATTTAGCGAGGGGTTTTTCCAACACCTCGGAAGTAGTCAGTGCCTGGATGGCCTCTCCCACACATCGCGACAATATGCTCTCAGCCAATTATAACGATGTTGGATTCGCCATTGCCACGGGCCCGCTAACAGGAAACGATACAGTATTAGTTGTCGAAATGTTTGGAACAAAATACGTTTCAAAACAATTGGCACAAAACACATCTGAAACTGTCGCTCAAACTTCTCCAATACCACCTGGCATACCTCAGTCCTCAACTGTACCTATCTCCCCTCAGCCAGAGTCTCCCCAATCAATCAATCCACAAGTCGCATCCCTGCAGCAACTCCCATTAATAGACAAAGATAATTTTACTAAAAATATCGCCATTATAATTTTAATCTGCTTTATAACTGTGCTTGCGCTTGACGCCATTATTATCGAGAGAAAGAAAATAACTCGAGCCGTATCCCACAATCTTGATCACATACTATACTTTATAATTATTTTATCTGCCATAATAGTAATAGGAAAAGGATTAGTGCTGTAATGAAAATAAATCTATTAAAACATTGGAAATATTACTCAATATTTGCCATCCTGCAGATAAGCGGCTTTTTTCTGATGCTCTCACTTACGGATTACAAAATTGTGCAAATCGCGGCTATCTACATAACCACTTTTACGTATATTTCATGGGCAATTCTGCATCATTATCTCGAACATACCCTTAACACAAAAATTGTGCTAGAATACGTATTATTCGGTATTCTAGGACTGATAATCTCTCTATTATATTTTAAATAAATTTAATTCTTAATTTTAATTATGAAAGGAATTATCTTAGCAGGCGGTCTGGCAACAAGGCTTTTGCCATTGACAAAAATTACTTCAAAACAATTACTGCCTGTTTATAATAAGCCTATGATTCTTTATCCTTTGCAGACTCTTCTTACTGCGGGAATAAAAGATATTCTTATTATAACCGCGCCTGATTATGCGGGCCACTTCTTAAATCTTCTGGGATCAGGCAAAGAATATAACGCAAAATTTACGTATGAAATTCAGGAAAAACCCAGAGGACTCGCGGACGCTTTTATTATAGGGGAGTCTTTTATTAAAGATAATGACGTAACTATGATTCTGGGGGATAATATTTTTGACTATAATTTCAGTAAAGAAATTAATAATTTTAAAAAGGGAGGGCATATTTTTGCTATAAAAGTCCCGGATCCGCAAAGATACGCGGTTGTTGAATTTGATGATGAAAATCAAGTAACAAGTATTATCGAAAAACCACAAAAACCAAAAAGCGATTTTGCTGTTCCAGGTCTTTATATTTTTGATAAAAAAGCATCCATATTTGCAAAAAGAATAATTCCATCAAAGAGAGGAGAATTGGAAATTACTGATCTATATAATCAATACCAATCACTCGGAGAATTGACAGTAAGCACTATTAATTGCGTATGGGAAGATGCTGGAACATTCGACAGTCTGCTGCGGGCAAATAATATTATGTATGAAAAATTTAAAAAAGGAGGTGTGTCTGATGAATAAAACCACTACAGAAATAGCCAAAAAAGTTATAACTTTAGACAACTCAAAAAAAGAGAATGGCTTTTTAATCGAACTCTTTAAGGACAAACAAACCTCTCTCAAAACAGAAGTTTATTTATCGGCTGCTTTCCCCGGAGCATTCAAAGGTTATCACCTGCACCGGGTTAGAGCCGCGCGCTACGTTTGTCTAAAAGGAAAAATGAAAATCATTACTTATGAAAGAGAAAATAATAGTTGGATCAGGACGGAGAATATTTTAGACGCGGCAAATCCCACACGTCTTTTTATTCCCAAAAATACCGCCACAGGTCTTGAAAATATCGGCACTGAAGAAGCTTGGCTCGTGAATTACCCCGATCCGTCATATGACCCTAGTCTAATCGATGAACAAGTAGAATATACCCAAGCGGAACTAGAAAGCGGAATTGTAAAATGAAAAAATTATTTGTTACAGGCGGGGCCGGATTTATCGGCAGTAATTTCATCATCTATTGGATGAAAAAATATCCAGAAGATAAAATAGTTAATTTCGACAAATTAACATACGCTGGTAACCTGGAAAATCTTACAGCAGTTGAAGAAAACCCAAATTATATCTTTATTAAAGGCGACATTTGTGACACCAAATTAGTAATGCGGTCAATGAAAGGAGCAGATATTGTTGTACATTTTGCCGCGGAAAGCCATGTAGACAGATCTATTATACAACCATCGCCGTTTATACAAACCAATGTACTTGGTACGCAAATCCTTCTCGATGCCGCGCTAAAAAATAATATAAAGCATTTTCATCATATCTCAACTGATGAGGTATTTGGAGCGCTAAAACTAAAAGATACAATTAAATTCAATGAGCAAACTCTCTATAATCCCAGCAGTCCTTATGCCGCGAGCAAAGCCGCCTCTGACCATTTAGTTAGAGCTTATCATACTACTTATGATTTACCTGTAACAATAACGAATTGCTCCAACAATTTCGGCCCTTATCAGTTTCCTGAAAAATTTATCCCCCTTGCCATAACCAACCTCCTGGAAAATAAAAAAATACCCGTATATGGCGACGGATTATATACGCGCGATTGGCTATATGTGGAAGATCATTGCCGCGCGATTGAGGCAGTTTTGCGAAATGGCAAAATCGGAGAAACTTATTGCGTAGGCGGTATGACTAAACTTATTTCAAATATTGAAATCGCCAAAAAAATTATTAAGCTTGTTGGTAAAAACGACTCCGATATTGAATTTGTCAAAGACCGGCCCGGTCATGATAGAAAATATGACGTGAATTGGTCAAAAATAAATCAGGATTTGGGATGGAAGCCCATGCATAATTTTGATGAATGGCTCGAATACACTATTGATTGGTACAAAAAAAATGAAAAGTGGTGGATGAATGCCAAATCCGGCGAATACAAAAATTACTACTCTAAGCAATACAACTAACTATTTAATAACTATAAAAAAACTGTCATTCTGATCCGGCTAAGCCGGAGAAGAATCTCTCAAATGTGAGAATTATCGAAAATTATGAACAATCAAAAAATAGGCATACTTACAATCGGCGGCTCAGGTCTTATCGGAACCCAAGTCAATGCGATTCTATCAAGAAAATATAAAATTAATAATTTAACTTTAGAATCAGGCACAGACATCACTCAGCCAAACACACTAAATAACTTAAGCACCGATACGAAACATCAATATGTTATCCTATATGCCGCCAAAGCCAATGTGGATAGTTGTGAATTGGATAAAAAGCAAGGAGAATTAGGGCAAGCATATAGAATAAACGTAATAGGTGTGCAAAACGTAATCAATGCCGTAAAGATAACCAATAAAAAAATAATTTATATTTCAACCGATTTCGTGTTTGATGGACTGAACACGCCCCTCAAGGGATATAGCGAGGAAGACACCCCTAATCCTGTCAATTGGTATGGTCAGACTAAATATTTAGGTGAAAAAATCGTAAAAAATTCCGGACTGCCTTACATTATTATACGTATCGGCTATCCGCTTGGGGGAGAATTTAGCGCGAAAACTGATTTCGCGCATGTATTTCTTTTCCGACTGCGAAAAAAACAGCCGCTCAAAGCAGTGACAGACCATATAATTACTCCAACCATAATTGATGACATAGGCAATGCTCTTTACAAACTTATCTCAAACGATAAACAAGGAATTTTTCATGTCTCGGGAAGCCAAAGTCTCAGTCCCTATGAAGCCGCGATTACAATCGCCCAAAAATTTGACCTTGATAAATCCCTTATCACACCCGTGGCGCGTAGCGAATTTTACAAAAATCGCGCCCCGCGCCCATTTAATTTAAAGATGAATAATGATAAAATACAAAAGCTTGGTATAAAAATGCGGACGTTTAGCGAAGGACTCTATTTACTCTTATGACTATAACTTTCATAGGTCATGGCTATGTAGGCTTAGTATCCGCGGCAGTATTTGCCGATCTGGGCAATACCGTTTGGGTAATTGGCCACACGCCAAAAAAAATTAACGATTTAAAAAAGGGCATAATCCCTATTTATGAACCAGGTTTGCGGGAATTGGTAAAACGCAATCTGGATGCCCAGCGTCTCAAGTTCACGCTTGACTATGTACCATGCGTATCGCAATCCAATGTTGTATTTATAGCTGTTGGCACGCCATCCGCGGAAAATGGCGAAGCAGATCTATCTGTAATATACGAAGTCGCGGAGAAAATCGCAAAACATTTAAAAAATTATACTATTGTAGCTACCAAAAGCACTGTACCTGTTGGAACCAATAAAAGAGTTTATCAAATAATTGAAAAAGGTAAGCCGCGTCAAGCTGAATTTGATATTGCTTCTGTTCCGGAATTTCTTAGAGAAGGACAAGCTATATCTGACACCTTAATGCCTGACAGAATTATAATTGGTGCGGATTCGAAAAAAGCCGAAAAAATATTAATTGAATTACATAAACCTCTTATAGCAAAAGAAGAAAAAATAGACCGCCGGCTCATTCTATGCGGCATCAAAACTGCTGAGATGATAAAATACGCGTCCAACGCGTTTCTGGCGACAAAAATATCATTTGCCAATGCCATAGCCGAATTGGCTGAAAAAACCGGTACAGACGGCCTGAAAGTTTTACAAGCAGTAGGCCATGACAGAAGAATCGGCCACTCCTTTCTCAACCCGGGAGCAGGCTTCGGAGGCAGTTGCTTTCCCAAAGACGTCAAAGCTCTCATCGTCATTGCCGATAGACTCGGCTATGATTTCAAATTGCTCAAGGA
>CAZJRC010000001.1:6292-10898 GCA_964548495.1 uncultured Gammaproteobacteria bacterium
TGTTGAAAATCGTTTCCAAAGCTCAAGAGCGTTTAAAAAATAACCTTAAAAATAAAACAATTGCCGTACTTGGTTTATCATTCAAACCCGATACGGACGACATGCGCGATGCCCCCTCCATAATAATTATTAGGCAGCTTCTGCGTCTTGGCGCGAAGATAAAAACCTATGACCCCATTGCTATGGACAATGCCAGAAAAATTTTTGCTGATGAAAAAAATATAAAATTCTCCCCAGACTCATATTCCGCTGTCGAAAATGCTGATTTACTCATTATTTTAACCGAATGGAATGAATTTCAACAGCTGGACTTAAAAATGATTAAAACACTTATGAAAAAAGCTCTTATTATTGACGGAAGAAATATTTATGATCCGGAGCTGACAAAAACACTTGGCTTTACTTATTTAGGTGTTGGTAGATGAAAAAAATTTTAATTACAGGCGCGTCAGGATTCACAGGTAGTTATTTATGCGAACATCTTTGTTCTCAAAATAAATTTGAAATATTTGGAACCTACCATCGAGAAGAGAATTATCTAAGCTCTCCTGTAAAAGAAAAAATAAAATTCATCAAGATTGATTTAACAGATTACCAAAGTGTCTTCAATTTAATAAGTAAAATAAAACCGAACCTGTTTTTCCATCTGGCCGGCGCGACTTCTCCAGCAAAAAGCTTTAACGACCCTATCCGCACCTTCACCGACGATGTCAATTCGCAAATTAATCTCCTCGAAGCAATACGCAAAAATAATTTAATTAATTCAAAAATACTCATTGTCTCCTCAGCCGAAATTTACGGACGCGTCAACACCTCTCAGCTTCCCATTAATGAAAATACACCGCTTAGCCCTGCGAGTCCTTATGCCGTATCCAAAATTGCTCAAGATTATCTGGGTTTACAATATTTTCTTTCCTATAAATTGCATTGCGTTAGGGTACGGCCTTTCAATCATATTGGACCTCGTCAAAAACCAATATTTGTTGCCTCAGATTTTGCTAAACAAATCGCTTTAATAGAAAAAGGTAAAAATAAACCGGTCATATCTGTAGGCAATTTATCAGCCAAAAGAGACTTTACAGATGTACGCGATATTGTAAAAGCATATCAATTAGCTTTAGAAAAAGGGTTGTCCTCAGAAAGCTACAACATCGGATCAGGCATTTCCCACAGCGCGAAAGAGATATTGGATATTTTGTTAAGTCTCTCATCTTCTAAAATTACCATCAAAATAGATCCCCAAAAAATGCGCCCAAGCGATATTGCCAACATTATCTGCGACTGTAAAAAATTTACAGACTTGACAGGATGGCAGCCTAAAATCCCGCTCAAAGAAACACTCTTGAACATACTGGACTATTGGCGCGGTATCGTATAAAATTATAAATTATTGCCTTATGAAAAAAGCGCTCATTACAGGTATTACTGGACAAGACGGCCCATACCTTGCTCAGTTTCTGATTTCAAAAGGATACAAAGTTTATGGCACTGTCCGTCGCTTAAGCACTCCAAATTTAGAAAACATCAGGTCATTTCGCGATCAAATAGAACTGCTTTCTGCTGACCTGCTTGACACAAGCTCCTTAACTGAAGCGATTATCGAATCTGAGCCGGATGAACTGTACAATCTGGCCGCGATGTCCTTCGTCAAAGCCTCTTTCAAACAACCGGTTTTAACAGGAGAATTTACCGCTCTTGGTGTTACGAGAATATTGGAGGCTATTCGCTCGGTAAACAAAAAAATTAAATTTTATCAAGCGTCAAGTTCTGAAATGTTTGGTAAGGTTACAGAAACCCCTCAGAAAGAAACTACCAGATTTCACCCTCGCAGTCCATATGGAGTAGCAAAAGTTTATGGCCACTATATTACGGTTAATTATAGGGAGAGTTATGATATGTTCGCCTGCTCAGGTATTTTATTCAATCATGAATCTCCGCGTCGCGGCATAGAATTCGTAAGCAGAAAAATCACTAATGCTGTAGCAAAAATTTATTTAGGCAAACAAAAAAAACTTTTCCTGGGTGATTTATCGCCTAAACGCGATTGGGGATATGCCGGCGACTACGTAGAAGCTATGTGGCTCATGCTTCAACAAAAAAACCCCGATGATTATGTAATAGGCAGTGGAGAAAACCACAGCGTACGGGAATTTGTAAAATTAGCCTTTAATTATGTCGGTATTAAGGACTGGCAAAAATATATAGTAGCAAATGACCCTAAGCACTTACGTCCCGCTGAAGTAGACTATCTTATTGCCGATTACAGCAAGGCAAAAAAAAATCTGGGTTGGCAGCCAAAAACTACTTTCAAACAGTTAGTTGAGATGATGGTAAAATCAGATCTCGAACACGAAAAACAAAAAATTAATAATCACCAATCCACCCCAAAATAATATCTATATATTATATTAAATGATACATGATTATGCAGATAATTATTATTACGCAAAGTCGCGAAAATCCAATAAAAAAATATTCATACTTCTAGTCATCATTCTTCTTATAACTTATTCCGGATATCTTTTCATAAATATGATTCGAGGAGTAGCGCCTGATAAAAAACTGGTAGCAGGTATAGTGACTACTCCCCATATCGAACCAACTATTCCTCAAAACAAACTGGAACAAAATAGTCTAAAAATCACTATAGAAAACGCCCTGCTTGGAACAAGCGAGACCTACGGCATAGTTATAATCAATTTAAAAACAGGCGAATATTATTTACAAAATGAAAATAGCATATTTGAAACGGCAAGTTTATATAAATTATGGGTTATGGCCGCCGTTTTTGAAGAAATTTATAAAGGCAAATTAAATCTTGAAGAAGTTATAAATGACGATATTGTGCATTTGTATACAAAATTTCACTTATCCACCCCATCAGCCAACGAAAAATTAAGCCTCAAAGTAACTGACGCGATAGAAAAAATGATAACTGTATCCGATAACGATGCGGCTCTATTGCTTTCAGCAAAAATAAGGCTATCAAATATCAAGCTTTTCTTAAATAATTACGGTTTTGCTGATTCAAAACTTGGCAATAATGATAAAGGACCAATTACAACTCCTCACAACATAGCCATATTTTTTAAAGGTCTTTATGAAGGCAAAATCATAGATCAAGCAAACAGTGATCAGATGCTCTCGATTTTAAAACGGCAAAGATTGAACACTAAACTTCCCAAATACTTGCCGGATGGAATATCAACTGCTCATAAAACCGGAGAGTTGAATGAATTTACTCATGACGCTGGAATTGTCTTTGCCCCCAAAGGAGATTATATCATCGTCGTATTAACCGAAGGTAAACCCGAATCGCGTTTTATGACTGAAGAAAGAATAGCCAATTTATCAGTGGCTGTATACAATTACTTCACCCAATAAGCTCTATTTAAAAACCGCGCGAAATTTAGTATTATGTAAAGTATGTCAAAAGCTATTATCGCCGGAGGAGCAGGATTTATTGGATGTCATCTGGCAAACAAACTGATTCATGATGGATTCCAGGTAATTTGCTTGGACAATTTAATTACCGGTAGTAAATCAAATATAACCAATCTGCTTGACAACCCTAATTTTACCTTTTTTCTCCAGGATATCACAAATCAATCAAATTTAACCTCTGATCGCTTTGATGAAATAGAATATATTTTTCATCTTGCCTCACCTGCCTCACCAAACCCAAAAAGTGCAAAAAGCTACATTAATCTGCCAATTGAAACTATGCTTGTAAATTCCCAAGGCACACACAATCTACTCTTACTCGCGAAAGAAAAAAATGCCCAATTTCTATTCGCGTCTACTTCCGAAGTCTACGGCAATCCGGCAGTATCTCCTCAACCCGAAAGCTATTTCGGCAATGTCAATCCTTGTGGCTTGCGTTCAGTATATGATGAAAGCAAAAGATTTGGCGAAGCGATGACTTTCGCGTTCATGCGCAAATACAATATAGATGCCAGAATAATCAGAATCTTCAATACTTATGGACCAAATATGCACAAAGACGATGGCCGCGTTATATCCAATTTTATCAATCAAGCAATAGAAAACATGCCTATTACTGTTTACGGTACAGGCACTCAAACAAGAAGCTTCTGTTATATAGATGATATGATCGAAGCAATAACCTCTAGCATGTTTTCCAAAAATACAAAAGGAGAAGTTGTAAATCTTGGTAATCCGGACGAGCGGCAAATTAAAGATATCGCGGTTACTATAAAAAGCCTCACGGCATCGAAGTCATCGATACTCAACGAACCCCGTCAAGCCGATGATCCGGATCAACGCAAGCCTGATATAACCAAAGCTAAAAAGCTATTAAATTGGGAGCCAAAAATCTCTTTTGATGCAGGGTTAATAAAAACAATAGATTATTTCAGAAATCTATGAAAATCGTAGTTATCTTACCCACTTTTAATGAGCTGGTAAATATTAGGAGATTTATTCCTCTTCTTGAAGAAGAAATATTCCCCAAAATAAAAACTTCCTTAACTAAAGCAAAACCCTCTTCCGGCGGAGTTTTGTAATCATTAAATTCATAGTTGGCAAAATCAAGCTGGGAGCCGATCAGCTCCCCTAATTCTAAATCTGACATTTTTATTCCTTT
>CAZJRC010000001.1:10908-16031 GCA_964548495.1 uncultured Gammaproteobacteria bacterium
ATGTATATTATTGTCGTAGATGATAATTCTCCGGATGGCACGGCGGAAGAGGTAAAAAAATTTTGCCAAAAATGGAAAAACGTACATTTATTGCTTGGTGAAAAAAAAGGGCTTGGAGTCGCGTATGTCCGCGGCATGCATTATGCCATAGATGTGCTTAAGGCCGACGCAGTCATAGAAATAGATGCGGATTTCCAACACGACCCCCACGATATACCCAAACTCATATCAGCCATGGATAACGGTGCTGATCATGTCATAGGCAGTAGGTATATTAAAAATGGCAGCATACCCAAAGAATGGGGGATTCATCGCAAAATCATCAGTCGCCTTGGTGGATTATTTGCTCAAATCATGCTCAATTTTTGGAATATCCATGACATGACTTCCGGTTACAAACTTACCAGGTCCTCTGTTTTGAAAAAGATAGATATTGATCACTTATACTCTAAATATTACGCCTACAAACTCCATATACTTTATGACATGAAAAAATTGAAGGCTAAGATTGTAGAAGTTCCAATTATCTTTCATGAACGCAGGGACGGATCAAGTAAAATCACCTCCCGTGATCTGATAGATTCATTGAAAGTTGTATTACTTCTTCGGATTATGCAGTCAAAACGGTTCATCAAATTTCTTGTCGTTGGAGGAACAGGTTTTATAACGCAAGTAATTACGCAAGAAGCAACGATAAATTTTGGCATTACCGACTTCCTTACGCGCGTCTTTGCCAGCTATAACATTGTTAAAGATATAACTTCCGTTTCTCACTCTATTGGGGTGGGCTTCGGAGCAGAAGCGGCAATTATCTCAAACTTTATTTTAAACAATTTTTGGACGTTTGATGATACGAGAAAGCTAAAAGAAAAATCTAATTTTTTGGTTAGAGCTATAAAGTTTAATCTTGCCTCTCTTGGTTCTATTTTTCTTCAAAGTATGGCAGTTTTTCTTGCTGAAAAATCTATAGGAGAATATACTTATCTTTTTTCACATCCTTACCCTACCAGATTAGTAATTTTAATTCCAACTATTATTTTATTAGTAATTCCCCTAAATTACTTTATCTACAACTTTCTTATATGGAAAACGCAGTATCTTGAACATAAAAAAACTTAATAATGAAAAAACAATTGCCGCTTATTTTACTTATTTTTATTATTTTATTTGCCGCCTATATACGCCTCTACAACATCTCATCATACATGGAATTTCTTGGTGATGAAGGTAGGGATGTATTGATTGCTAAGGATATCCTCAATGGTAAATTTACCTTACTAGGCCCCAGGTCATCAGCTGGAGATTTTTTCATGGGGCCTTTTTACTATTATCTTATCACTCCCTTTCTTTGGCTGACAAATTATGATCCCGTCGGCCCCGCTATCATGGTTGCCTTATTCGGGGTCGCCACTGTTTTCCTGATTTACAAAGTAGCAAGTATATTCTTCAAGCGCATGACAGGCCAGCCTGCCGTTCAGGCAGGACTTTTTGCGTCAATGCTTTATTCCATATCGCCATTAATCCTTACTTACTCCCACTCCTCATGGAACCCCAATGTTTTGCCGTTTTTCGCCCTTTCACTTATATACACCGTTTATATGGCTGTCAATGCTGGCAATTCCCGCAAGCTTTTTTTTATTTCCGGCATTCTCTTAGGAATTTGTTTGCAACTTCATTATTTATCGCTTTTTCTTGCCGCTATTATTACTATTTACATCCTGCTGTCACACTGGTTTACTCATCACGCCTTTAACATAGATTTGCTCAAGAAATATTTAACGCTGTTAATCGGTACTCTAATTAGCCTTTCGCCGTTAATTATTTTCGAAATTCGTCATAATTTTCTCAACACCAAAGGAATCATTACCCTTTTCTTAAGCGACTCATTAAATTATTCCCCGGATGCGAATTTTTTTACAACAATCAGTTCAGTATTCTTCCGCATTTTCGCGCGCTTGATATTAAACTTTCCCGTGATGGGAAATACTTCAAATTTTTCACAATTACAATTATTAATATGGAGTATAGCCGCGTTGATACTGGCTTTCTCCTCATTGATCGTCCTTTTTAAACAAAAAAATAAATCCTCAGCCCTCCTGCTGAGCTTGTGGCTATTTATCAGCGTACTGCTTTTCGGTTTATATAAAAAAGAGATTTTTGATTATCTCTTTACTTTTATTTTCCCTTTACCTTTTTTACTGATTGGAAATCTCTTAGGACATCTCTATGATTTTTCCAAAAAAAAACGCCTTCTTTTTATATCGTTAAGCATCGCTATTTTTTCTATTATTTCTATAATAAGCCTTCTCGATATTCCCATCCGCTATGGACCAAACAATCAACGGAATCAGGTAAAAAAAATTGCGCAATTTGTAATCAGCAAAACGAATAATCAGCCTTATAATTTTGCCCTTCTATCCAAAGGCAATTCTGATCACGCTTATCGCTACTATTTTGACATACTGCAGTCTCCTCCTGTTAATCTCGAAAATCTGGAAAATGACCCTAAGCGCGAATCAGCTACCCGTCAATTATTCATCGTTTGTGAGGACACTGATTGTAATCCAATTGGCAATCCGCTTCACGACATCGCCGCCTTTGGAAGGGCTGAGATCACAGACGTCTGGGATGTATCTGTAGTTAAAGTATTTAGATTAATTCCATACTTAAAAAAATAACTTTTATTTGATATAATTATTGTTCATGCGCAAAGAAAATATGGTAAATTCAGAAATTATTAATCAGACCGATAAATTTATCAATGACGCGAAACAAGACGCTCTTAGCAGAATCTCTGAAAAAGCAGAAGTTGAAGTTTTGGAAGGATTACAAATAGCCAAAGAACTTACCTCTGAGCATTATACAGAAAATGTTAAAGACATTGAAAATTTCCTTAATACAAAAACAGGAATAATAGTCTGCTCTGATGGAAGAATTCTTCCTATTTCCATAATTGATCCAATAGTCGCACGTATTCATAGAAGACTCGCCGGATTACCTGAAACCAGGACATCTACGCGCGATGGATCGCCTGTATCAAATGATCCCAACATTTCTGCCTCAATCGCATTAGCGGTCAAAGAAAGAAGAAATAAAATGCTTGATCCAATTCTCGTAGAATTTATCGGCCCGCACATACACTCAACCGAGCCCATACATGGATGCGGAGCGGAAAAACTGAAATTAACAGCGCGTGGCCGTCCTGCTGAAACCGCAATGCAATTTGGAGCCATAAATAATTATTTCGATGAGTTAGGCGAAGGCTTCTATGCGTTAAACAATGTCGCGAATAGAGCCGGAGGTAACTTAATTACTTACGATATGATTCACGACTCTTATTCACAAGGTTTAATTTTTGGACTCAAAAATTTATATGACAAAAAAGGGTCAGCAGGCATGTTCGATAAAACCCGTTCTTTACGGGACAACCTTATTCTCCTGCATAAAAACAAAAACATACTAATGACAGAAATGATGGACGATATACTCAACGAAGAAATACTGCGCTGCGCGGCCTCAAGAGGTATTAAAGATAAACTGGATATTAGAAATCCGGAAAAACTTGGTGAAAATATAATTCATATTAGCCAAATCGCGAAAGAGATCACAACTCAGCAGGAAAAAACTGATTTTCCATTTATCCCTCTAGCTGTGCGCGCTGAAAAGCCTGATATTTCCACACGAGCGCTTGCTTATATGGCTATTCGCAACAGTACCTACAGACTGCTTAGCGGCATAATACCAGGAAAGCATGATCTGATAGAGCATCCTGAACAACTTATTAGAGTTGGTCCGATTGGCCAGGCATTTAATGTTCGAACACTATCATTCATAGAAGTCACGGCTGATGAAAATCTAAGAGATCAGGATATAGACGGCGTGAAAAAACTCTATGCTCTTTCCGAGGGAACTATGCCCAAACTCGGCATCAAATTCAATGAGGAGGGACGTGTAATAATAATAACCGGCGAATACGATAAAAAAGATTACTCGAATGAGTCTTTGGCTGATCAAAAACTAGAACAATTAACATCTTTCCTGAAAAATAGCGCCGCGGCTCTCAGAAATGAATTCCTGGAAGGTATCAAAACAGGAGAAACTATAATCATCAGCTGTATTTATGAGGAAAAGAGTAGAAAATTAATAAAAGTCCTCTAAATTATAAAGATACGTTCATTTTATAAATCGGAAAGTATCAACCATTTTGTCAAAAATCTTTATATTAGATTGCTGAAAAAGCCTATCCACGGTAACAAAACTTATCTTATAAACATCCTCCCCCTTGAGCACTAAATAATTTATTTGATATTCGGTGAAAGCTGGTTGAGGCTTAATCACTGAATACTTAATAGCATCATGTCCGTCAAGTTTTAAACTGGAAAGCTTAATAATGCTTTCTTGTGAGTTAGTATTGTAGATGACAGTTCCATTTTCTACATTAATCAATCTGAAATAATCAGTTTCAGAAACAGCACGAATTCCTATTCCCACCGATACTCTACCGGATGAGGTATTATTTACATTGTAATGGAAAGTCACGGATTTACCCTGTACAGAATAAGCATTCCACCATTTTGGATAATTAATTGAATAGCCTTCTGTATTATTTATATATAGTAATAATTCCTCTTCCAATTTACGATCAAATTGCCATGACTTTAAAAGCTCGAGTGCTGACGGATAGTATCGCAAAGAAACAGCCGCGAATGCTGCATATCCAATAAATCCAACTATTAAAAATGCTCTAAATAATAATATTCTAGATGGGCTTAGTCTTGTCGCATCTTTTGCATCCACACTTGAATTTATGAATATTCGTCGCGTGCTATAGCTAAACAAAAAAATAAATTGCGAAATAAACGAAACTATAAATATCAGAGCGAAATCAGTCAAATTAATAAATGCGAAAACAGTAAGTAATATTGCGCATACAAAAATCACTGTATAAAAAATATAAATATACAATAAATTTTTTTTAATATGTAAGCCTGCTGTAAACAAAGCCTGTAAAGGATTTATCCTCTCCAATACCGCGTTATAAAAAGCTTGATAAAATAAAATACTCAAAATTGGCAGGATATATAAAACCGATATACAAATAAATAAATTGATTACTAAAAAAA
>CAZJRC010000001.1:16059-24113 GCA_964548495.1 uncultured Gammaproteobacteria bacterium
CTTTCCCATAAAGTAATAAATTGAAAATTTTGTGATAAAAGAAAAATAAAAACTAAAATTAATAAGCTGCAAAGAAAAACATAAAATAATAAGATATTAATTGCCGCCGGAAATGTCTTCAGAGCAGATATCATGCAATTATTTATATTTGCGTGTCCAGACTTATTATTTTCTTCTATAAAATTAAACAACGCCGACTCAAGATAAAGGACAACAATAATAAGCGGTATTAAATATAAAAAAAAATAGTTCTGGTTTGACTATAAATAAATATATTGCGGCAACTACTACAGGAAACACTCCCAAAATTAAAACGGATAGTAAATATTTTGAAAAATCTTTATAAACAGTATGCATATCGCGCAATACTGCGTAAAATTTATTAACTATAGGGATACTAATAAATACCTTAAATAAATTTATAATCTTGTAGATAAGTCCTTGTGTCGATGAGGATTTATAACGATGTACTATACTATCTTTAATTAATCCGAATACTTGTTTTTCAATTTCGCCTAGATCATAAAACACTTTCCCGTTTTTTATATTCTTAGAAAGATACTCCTCGCTCAAATCAAAAAAACTATCATAAGACTTAGTAAAATTACTAAAAAAATTACCAATCCCTACTATAATAGACGCCAAAAATGAGATCATTAACTCTATTTTGTCATCGAATAAATTATAAAGTCAAGCTTCAAAGCAAAAACCCCCCCGCGCTGCGGAGGGGTTTCGTAATGCTTTCAATAAATTACTTAGATCCAATCTTGTACATTCCTGTACCGCAAACTGGACATTTTGCCTTAAGCGCCGGTTTACCATTCTTCATGGTAACCTTCTCTGGATTATCAACCTCTCTTTTTTGTCTGCATTTCACGCAATACATTGATGCCATTTATCACTCACCTCCTCTCGCGCCGATAAATAATTTATCGTCATTTGAAAAAATATTTTAGTACTAATTCCAATATTATAATAGAAAAAGTCAATATGGTAGTTTTAATTAGATCTGAATATAAATATGAATACTCAAAAACACTGCTTTTGGGTGATGGAGCTTGCTGAATTTGACTAAAAACTTTTTGTGTCTGAGCAACAATCTGTATAGGTTGAATGTTTTTACTATAATCTTTATGCCGGCTATCAGCTGCAATCTTCTGCTCACGCGTCTTTTTTCTTTTAGCCATGATTGAGCCTAGATTACACTATTGACACGTCAAGTGTCAAGAGGCTAATATTATTTTATGGAACTGAGATTAGTAGAATTTCTACTCGGCCTTATTTTTGTTTGGCTTGGAATAGTAACATTTTACATATTTAATTATATTAAAAATTATCGGACATTAACTAAAAATATAAGTAAAAAAAATCTTGAATTCATATTTGAAAAATTAAGTCTTGACTTGGATCAAGCCAAAAAAAATATTTCGCAACTATTTTCCCTATGTAATAAAATAGAAACAAACAATACCAATCACATACAAAAAATCGGCTTAATACGTTTTAACCCCTTCAAAGAAACAGGCGGTGATCAAAGTTTTATACTGGCATTAAGAGACGCGCACAATACAGGCGTAGTTATAACAGGATTATATTCAAAATCAGGATTGCGCTGGTATGTAAAAAAAATTATAGAAGGAAAAGGAGTCGATCATGAACTGTCTGATGAAGAAAAAAAAGCTCTAAATTAAAACAAAAATATATGTCAAATAATACTCTTAAAATAATTATTACAATAGGTATTTATCTTGTTTCTACAGCTATTTCTTATAGTATATTTTCAACAAAGACAACTCCCTCCAAGCACTTAACTACGCCTCTACCACAAACAAAAGAAGATGCCGCCAATGATTATCAAGCCATAACCTTCAAAGATGCCACACCCAAAACCGAAGAATGCCCCATCAATGGCAAGTTTTATAGTAAACAACAGCAAAAATGGTGGGAAACACACAGGCCGCTCGGCATTATGATTGAGAATCACAAAGATGCTCGTCCTCAATCAGGCATTGCGGACGCTGATGTGACTTATGAAGCAATTGCTGAAAGCGGAATAACTAGAACTCTAAATGTCTATTATTGCCAAGACGCGGGTATTGTAGGTCCGATTCGATCCGCTAGGACTTATTTTCTAGATTTTATCTCCGAATATGGGGATTATCCTCTATACGCCCACGTAGGCGGAGCCAATACTCCGGGTCCTGCCAACGCCTTAGGACAAATCCAGGATTATGGATGGGGTATTTACAATGATTTAAATCAATTTTCAATAGGATTTCCCACTTTCTGGCGCGATCAAAACAGACTCGGCCGTGATGTGGCAACCGAACATACTATGTATTCTACCACTAGTAAACTATGGACAATCGCCCAAAAACGGGGGCTCACAAATGTTGACAAAGAAAATAACAGCTGGAATACAAACTTTGTGAAATATTCGTTCAAAGATGATAATCCATTACCTGACAGGCCTGACACTCAAACAATACACCTTGAATTTTGGGACAATGAAACTTATTTCGTAGACTGGCAATACGATAAACAAAACAATCTATATTCGAGAAAAAACGGGGCAGCTCCACACATCGACCGCAATACCAATAAACAATTAAGCGCGAATAATATATTAGTTTTATTTATGACCGAGAAACACGCCAATGACGGATATGAAAATAACGCTCACTTATTATATGGCACGCGCGGAAAAGGAAAAGCTTTAATATTTATTGATGGGAAACAGGTTGTGGGGACTTGGGAAAAAACAAGCAGAACAGACAGGACTATTCTCATGAATACTAATGGTGAGGAAATTAAATTTAATAGGGGAAAAATATGGTTCGAAATAATGCCAATAGGCAGTATAGTAAAAATAAACTAAACTTGCTATAATAATTCTTGATTTTTCTCTGCCTCCAAAATATGTTATCCGATTTAATTACATCAAAAACTCGAGTAAAATTATTGAATATTTTTTTGTCCCAGCCGGATCAAATATTACATGTCCGAGAATGCGTAAGAAGGGCTGAAGAGGAGATCAACGCCGTCAGACGCGAGCTTATATTCCTGGAAAAAAAAGGTATTTTAAATAAAGAACCCAGGGCCAACCGGGTATATTACTCACTTTCCAAAGATTATACGTTTTATCACGATCTATTAAAAATAGGCGCAAAAACAATCGGGCTTGGGAATGAAATTCTCAAAAATCGGGCTAAATTGGGTAAAATAAAATACGCCATGTTCACAGGTAAATTTATAAGGAGAATTAAAATATCGCCGGATAATATAGATTTAATAATAATTGGTACAATTGTTCTGCCTGAGCTTGCTATTTTGATACGGAATGAAGAAGCACGTCTTCACACAGAAATTAATTACACTGCTATGACAGAAGAAGAATTCAAATTCAGAAAACTCAGAAATGATCCATTTCTTGCCTCAATTCTTTCAGCATCACGAGTGATGCTCATCGGCGATGAAGAGGCTATGATTTCATGAAAAAGCAAAAATTTATTTTCTTTATCATAATTCTATTGATTGCCGCTATTACAATAGTATTAAATCTTTCACAATCTTTTTCTATTAATTTTGAATCATCCATCCCATTAATAAATAAAAACATTTCCATCCACTGGAAATTTAAAGGCATAAATCCCGATCTTTATCTCAAGCCGCTTAAACTGCAAAGAGACCTTTCATTTCGAAAAGGACTCGATTTGCTTGGAGGTACAAGTATTACATTAAAAGCAGATATGAAAAATATCTCTGATAAAGAACGCGATAACGCGCTTGAATCAGCTAAAACAGTTATTGAAAAAAGGATAAATTTTTTTGGTGTTTCTGAACCAATTGTTCAAACATCCCGCGTAGGAGAAGACTATCGGATTATAGTCGAAATTCCCGGAGTCACGGACACTAATGCTGCTGTGAATTTGATTGGCAAAACAGCCAAGCTTACTTTCTGGGAAGATGCTGCCAGCAGCTCAGCTCAAACTAATCCTATCGCAGCCGCGTCTGTATCAGCGCCTTTGGGCGCGGAACAGCTATTTAAAAACCCCAAACAAACAAACTTAACAGGATCAGACTTACAGCAATCAGCGGTCAGCTTCGATCCTAATTCCGGTAAACCGCAAGTCCAGCTCACATTTACAGGGAGTGGAGCAAAAAAATTCGCGGACATTACCAAACGCAACGTAGGTAAAATAGTCGCGATTGCGCTAGACAAGCAAATAATTGAAGCACCAAGAGTGAATGAGCCTATTTTTGGAGGAAGTGCGGTTATTACTGGAGATTTTACGACTGAAACAGCCAAACTGGTCCAAATTCAACTTAACGCCGGCGCCCTGCCTGTTTCGCTTAATATACTGCGCCAACAAGCCATCGGAGCAACCCTTGGACAATTATCGCTGGAGCAAAGTCTACTCGCGGGATTCATAGGATTTATGGTCATAGTTCTCTTCATGGTTGTCTTATATGGCAAATTGGGTATCATAGCCAGCATAGCTTTAGTCATTTATTCATTAATAATTTTATCCTTATTTAGATTAATACCCCTCACCCTGACCTTAGCCGGTATCGCGGGTTTCATTCTTTCAATTGGCATGGCAGTTGACGCGAATATCCTGATTTTCGAAAGAATGAAGGAAGAAATCAGACGCGGAAGATCAATGGACATGGCAATTAATTTAGGATTCAGCCGTGCTTGGCCGTCAATCCGTGATTCAAACATATCGTCACTGATAACAAGCGCTATTTTATATTATTTTGGCACAGGTATTGTCCGTGGTTTCGCTCTGACATTGGCCATCGGAATCATCATCTCAATGTTTTCCGCGATTTTTGTAACTAAGACATTTTTAATAGTATTCTATAAAAATAAATAATATATGCTAGACATTATCGCTAAAAAAAATTGGTACTTTCTATTCTCGCTATTGATTATCATGCCCGGCATCATTTCAATGTTTATTTGGGGACTGAATTTATCTATTGACTTCACCGGCGGCACTCGTATGATTTTACTGTTTCCAACTCCGGTAAATAAAGACACACAAAATATAGTTAAAAATACCTTCACGGGCGAAAAGATTGAAATAGTGACCATACAGCCATCTGACACCAAGCTCATCATAAGAACTAAATCAATTAACGAAAAACAAAATGCTGGCCTTATTAAAAAACTTAAAGTCAAAGTAAAACAGGAAGAATTTGAAACAATCGGTCCGACTATTGGCGGAGAAACTACATGGAACGCTCTGAAAGCCATCATACTGGCATCAGTTTTGATTGTGCTTTATATTGCCTGGTCGTTCCGCGCGGTACCGCGACCTACCAGCAGTTGGAAATTCGGCATCTGCGCTATTACAGCACTTATCCACGATGTGCTTGTTTTAGTTGGAATTTTTTCCTTGCTTGGACATTTTCTAAATGTAGAGATAGACAGCTTATTTATAACAGCTCTCTTAACAGTTATTGGATTTTCTGTGCACGATACTATCGTAGTATTTGATCGTATTAGGGAAAATCTTAAACGGACTATTGATCTGCCATTTGCTCAAATTGTCAATAACTCTCTGCTTCAAACCTTGACACGTTCATTAAACACTTCACTCACTACTATGATTGTGTTGTTCACGTTACTGGTTTTTGGTGGCTCAACGCTGCGTTGGTTTATTGCCGCGCTCTTGATCGGTATTGCCAGCGGAACATACTCTTCTATCTTTAACGCCTCGGCCCTGCTTGTAGCCTGGGAAGAATTTGACGCGAAGCGGAAAAAGAAAAAGTTAACTTCCTAATTGTTCTCTTACCAGTTTACTTACCATGCCGCCATCTGCTTTACCTTTGACTTTTGGCATCAAAGCCCCCATGACCTTCCCCATGTCAGATGAAGTCAATGACCCTGTTTGTTTTATAGCTTCAACAACCAAACTCCTTACCTCTTCTTCGCTCATTTGTTTTGGCAAATACGCTGTCAATATCTCAAGCTCTTTAGTTTCCTTACTGACTAAATCCTCCCGACTGGCATTTTTAAATTGCTCAATCGAATCTCTATGCTGTTTTACCTCCCTCTGTATAACCGTCAAAATATCCTCTGTTGTTGCCTCATAATTAGCCCCGCCTTTTTGAATTTCATAATATTGCACAGCAGAAACTAACATCCTCAATACCGATGTCTTGACCGCATCTCTCTCCAGCATCGCCCTTTTTAATGCATCCCTCAGTTCCTGCTTGCTCATAAAAACATTATAGCTAATTCAATACAAATTGAAAATATCTTAGTTCAAATCGTTATACAGTATCTTTATTCTCTGCAGTAAAAAATCTTTATTATTTTTAAGCATATCTTCATCCGCTTCCTCAAATAATTTCTGTAAAAGCTCGCCCACTTTACGTCCGGGTTGGATATTTAACTCTTTCATAATATCATGTCCGTCAATCGCCAGATCATTGATCGAAAAAGGCGCTGGCGCAAGTTGTTCCTCAAGACGCTTTTTAAATAATTTCAATCTCCAACTCTCAGCAGTCTGCGTACCGCCTCCCAAACGGTCGCCTATGCGCAGATCAATCATATCCTTGACATTCTCAACCCCAATTCTTCTTATAAAACGCCTTACCGCGCTGTCTGTAATATGCTCGTCAATTGTAAACATATGCCATCGCACAAGAGTGATTATCTTCTCCCTTTCTTTTTTTGAAAATCGTAAACGGTCAGTGATTTCTCGTGCCATTTTAGCTCCCGTAATTTCATGATTATAGAAAATTACGAGTCCTTCACGATCTTTGCCTGCCGCTCTGGGTTTGCCAATGTCATGAATTAATGCCGCCAAACGAACTAATGAATCCTCAGACGGACAATATTTAAGCGATTGCGTATTGTGAGTAAAAACATCAGTTTTATGATGCCGGCCCGGTCTCTCTTGTGACACGCCAATCCCTTCAAGCAATTCAGGTATAATATATTTCATAAGACTTGTATTCTTCAAGAGAATGACGCCTTCATAAGGATAATCGCTTGCCAAAATTTTCATAAATTCGTCCCGTATCCGTTCTTTGGAAATTTCGGCAATTAGAGACGAGTCAGCCGCGATAGCCTGCATTGTACCCTCCTCAATTATCATTGAAAACTGTGTAGCAAATCTTATAGCCCGCAACATCCTGAGAGCATCCTCTTTAAAACGTAAATTTGCGTCTCCCACCGCGCGTATAATTTTATTTCTAATATCCTCCTGCCCGCCAAAAGGATCAATGATCTCATAACTAGAGGGCTTACCCTGAGCGAGCCGAAGAGCCATCGCGTTTATCGTAAAATCACGCCTGGCTAGATCTTCTTCAATAGTTTTTCCCCATCTTACTTCTATCGGATGTCTTCTGTCTTTATAGACGGTTTCTGTACGAAAAGGTGTTACTTCCAGAATTCCTTTATGCTCATTATCTGTTAGATCTTCGAATTGAATTCCTACCGTACCGAATACATTATCATAAAAAGATTTTGGGTAAAGTTTCATAATCTCCTCAGGCGTAGCATTTGTTGTGAAATCCCAATCCTTGACTGATATACCCTGTAGTATATCTCTTACACAACCACCCACTAAATATATTTCGTAGCCTGCTTTTTGAAATTTATTTACAACTTCTAATATACGAACTGGAATTTTGTCATACATATTGCTATAGTATAGCAGAATGATCCGCTGGAATATTCTTAACAAAACTTGCCTAGAAAATTCGACAAACTATCCTGAATTGATATTAAAAATTCTACTCAAAAACCGCTCTCTTACCAGCCAAAAAGCAATCCAGGACTTCCTTCATCCTAAACTGGAAAAAATAACTTTAGATTCTGTACATATTGATAAAAAACAATTAAAAAATGCGCTGGGCAGAATAAGACACGCTATAGAATTAAAAGAACAAATAATCGTATATGGCGATTACGACGTGGATGGCATCACAGCCGCTGCTATTTTATGGGAAACGCTCTACCGTAAAAAAGCAAAAATTCTGCCATATTTACCAGATAGAATTGAAGAAGGATACGGACTATCAATCAAAGGAAT
>CAZJRC010000001.1:24123-32874 GCA_964548495.1 uncultured Gammaproteobacteria bacterium
ACCGGATATCAAATTAATAATTACAGTTGATAACGGAATTGTCGCCCATGAAGCTGTAGAATTCGCGAAAAAGCAGGGGATTGATGTCATTATTACAGATCACCACGTTACTGACAAACAATTTCCCTCTGCTTTCGCCATTATACATACCACCAAAATGTGCGGCGCAGGGATTGCTTGGTTGATCGCGAGGGAATTTAAAATTGAAAATAACAATTATGATTACACGCGCGATGATCATCTGGAATTAGCAGCACTAGGCACGATTGCCGACATGGTTCCGCTGACTGGAGCTAGCAGGGCAATTGTTAAATTTGGCCTGGAAAAGTTATCGAAAACAAAACGCCCCGGGCTTCTGGCTTTATATAATCTAGCAAGGCTGCAAAAACATAACTCTCCTCCGCTTCTGGGCGTATATGAAATTGGCTTTATTATTGCCCCTCGCTTAAACGCGGCGGGACGAGTTGACAGCGCTATAGATAGCTTGCGTCTGCTTTGTACTAATGACAAAAATAAAGCAAACTTATTAGCCGAAAAACTAGAAATGCATAATCGCGAAAGACAGCAGTTATGTAAACAAGCGGTAGAACATGCAAAATTAACCGTTAATATGAAAAGCTCTCTTATGAATATATTAATAGTCTCACATACTAGCTACCATGAGGGGATTATTGGTCTGGTTGCCGGAAAATTAGTTGAAAGCTTTTATCGTCCGTCAATTGTTATTTCCGTTGGGACAAAATACAGCAAAGCATCAGCCCGTTCAGTAAGCGGGTTAAATATTATCGAATTTCTGCGGTCATTTCCTGAATATTTCATCAATATTGGAGGCCACCCTATGGCAGCCGGATTCGTCATCGAAACAGAAAAAATTATTGACCTTACAAATTCACTTGAAACTGCCGCTTCAAAACACTTAGACGCTGAAATTCTCAATAAAAAAATAAATATTGACTGCGAGCTCTTATTTTCTGCAATCACAAACGAACTATACACAACCATTCAGCAATTGTCTCCCTTTGGCATGAAAAACCCCGAGCCTGTTTTTGTCACTAAAAATGTCTATGTTTCAGATATGCGCATACTGGGAAAAGAACATAATCACCTCAAATTGACAGTCAGCCATGACTGTCATCCTGAACGCGGCGAAGGATCATCTACAAAACTAGAAGGCGCTGAAAAAAAAATAGCATTGGAAGCTATTGCTTTCGGCATGGTAGAAAAGGCAAAAGGAATTAAAATAGGTGATAAGATAGATCTAGTCTATATTCTGGATAAAAACGTCTGGAATGGAAATTCTAAAATCCAATTGAAAATAAAAGACCTAAGACAATCTGGGAAATAAAGATACTCTTGTCTGCTTCCGTAAACGCGCGATCGAAACCGTACGCATCTCTTCCGCGTTATAACCATAAATATCTGTAGGAAATAAAAAATCAATTACTCCGGAGTCAAAAAGTCTGATTAATTCGTATTCGAAATGCGAAACTATATCCCTGTACTTATAATTTAAAAATTCTGTATTAGTCAGTAATATATTTTCTGTGCGCAAACCAAACAATCGAGTGTAAAATTTATACATCTTTACATCGGACGAACTGCCGGCATTTTTAGCAATATGTCTGTCTCCACCCAAAGAATCCTCTACGTCTTCAAACATAAACATCGAGCCCATACGATGAGCGCTCTCTGCTAAATGTTCAGTGAATAATCTGATATCTTTGGGCGTGTCAAATACCCCTATAAAACCCAAATCATCATCTATAGCGGCAGCATTCTCATTCCCCTTGCGCAAAAGTTTCAAAATTTTCTTCTCAGGCATTTTTTCTCGCAGCCCCGTGTGTACCGGAATTTCCCTATCATTTACCAGGAAACTTCTTCTTTGTACAGGCAAAATTAATTGATTAGCATCAATATCTTCGCGCCTGATTTCTGTGTCCTTCAACACTTTTACATCCAGACATTCCAAAGTTTGAGGATTATGCGTGCTCAATAAATAAGCTCTGCTTAACTGTCCGATTTTATAATTATGATTCCATACATATTCTTCTAAAAAATCATTAAATTGCGTGAAATGATCTTTAATATTAGTCTCTCTTTCTCTCTGATCAATAGCACCGGCTAGCTTCATAAGAATTAATTTCTGTTTAGCCTCAAATCGAATTCGTTTATCAAAACGATCATTAACCATTATAAGTCCCAATCTAAAGGGATCATTTTCAGCCCGAATTTTATTCATCATGCCCAATAATACAATGTCTTCCGGTAATAATGATTCAACTAAAGACCTGGTACTATTTGCCAATTGACCAAAGCCCTCAATTTTAGATTTTATTTCATGATAATCACCCACAATACCCCACATCTTAGCAAGATGTTTAAATGTTTCCATACTTCTCATTTCATGATCTTCAGTATTTATCAACAACTGTGGTGTCTCGCTCCCTTTTTTTATACCCAATAAATGCCTTAATTGACTCAAGGCCATTTTGGTTTTGGCTTTTTCTGTAGAACTGGGTGGTGATTTTTTCCATTGTTCTCTTGAAATTCCTTTAAATAAGACTTGTTCTTCTATGGCTAGTATTCCGGACTGACTGCCTTCATAAAAATTAACGCCTACTGATTTAGCTTTCAAACTATTCTTAACACCATCACTCTGCGCTGATCTCTCAACCCTAAATCTATGCCTAACCTCTGAGATATGTCCTTCAGATTCCTTATGGCTCATCTTATTACACTCCTACTAAGCTTATAGTAATTATAAGACTTTCACCTTCTATTGTCAAGTTTTTAATTTGGGTGTATGATACTTACGTAAATCAAAAGTTCAAAATGCAAAGCGCAAAATTATAATGTAAAATCAAAAAATTTTAACTTTAGACTGCAATTTTTAATTTTAAACTTTAAATTTTTAATTATTAATGACCATGGCATTAAACAGGACACTAGCAAAATATACATCAAAAGAGGTAGGGAAAGAAGTTTTAGTCCAGGGCTACGTGCATGCTCGGCGCGATCATGGAAAATTAATTTTTATTGACCTCAGAGATCGAACAGGACTTCTGCAAGTTGTATTCAATCCCAAAATTTCTGCCAGTGCTCACCAAATTGCTAGCCAATTCAACTCTGAGGATGTGGTTGCGATTACTGGAAAAGTGAATAAAAGACCTGAGAGATTAATTAATCCAAAAATTGCCAGCGGTACGGTTGAGCTTGAGGCAACACAAGTACATATTACGGCAAAAGCAGATAAATTGCCCTTTGATATGGGCGTAGAAACTTTGGACGTAGAGTTGCCAACCCTGCTTGACAACCGATCTCTCACACTCAAACATCCCAAAATCACCGCTATTTTCAAAATTCAGGAAACTATTGTAAAGTCATTTAGACGTGTTTTAGAAAAAGAAGACTTTACGGAAATTTTTGTACCAACAATTGTCCCTGTCGCGACTGAAGGCGGTGCCGAAGTTTTCCCAATTGATTATTATGGACGCAAAGCCTACCTCGCGCAGTCACCGCAGCTATATAAGCAAATTATGGTTTCTATCTTTGAACGCGTGTTTACCATTGCCCACGCTTATCGCGCTGAACCGTCCGTTACAACACGTCATCTTTCAGAATATATCAGCTTAGACGCGGAGTTTGGATTTATTAATTCATGGCAGGATATCATTGACATGGCAGAGAAAGTAATAACCTCAACGCTCCAAAACATAAAAGAAAAAAATACTGAGGAGTTGAGGCTTCTTGGAGCAAGGATTCCTGAGATTGATAATAAAATACCCCGATTAAAATTAAAAGAAGCTCAGGAAATTCTCTTTAAACGCACAAAAAAGGATCATAGAAGCGAGCCGGATTTAGATCCAGGAGATGAGAAGGAGATATGTAAATGGGCAGAGGAAAATTATGGCAGTCCTTTTGTATTTATTACCCACTATCCCATTAATAAAAGGCCATTTTATACAATGCCGGATGAGAAAAACCCGGAAGAGACATTAAGTTTTGATTTACTTGGGATGACGGAGGAGTGGGTAACTGGAGGTCAAAGAATAAATAATTATCAAATGTTACTCGAAAAAATAAAAAAGCGCGGGAATAAACCGGAAAATTTTGGCATATATCTTCAAGCATTTCAGTACGGGATGCCTCCGGAAGGAGGTTTCGCGATTGGACTTGAACGGATAACAAAAGATATACTTGGAATAGCCAATGTACGGGAAGCCTCACTTTTTCCGAGAGACATGGAGCGAGTCGATGAAAGATTTTCAATTAGCAGTCCCGCGAAAATTTAAGCAACCAAAAAAAATAAAAAATACTGCTAAACACAAAAACAATACCCAGGAAATAAACATTGTAAAACAATCAAAGCCTTACTTTTATAATAAAAAAGTACTGACTGATCTATTATTGATATTAAGTTTCGTTCTAATTTGTTTTCTGCTTATACTGGATTATCTCAATCAACAAACTATACTGAAAATAAAAAAACAGCAGCTTTATTCACTGAATTACTCTATAAATTTATCAGCCTATCCTTATATATCCAAACTCACTAGTCCCAATATTACTGCGTTGTCTGCGATTATTACCGACGCCGATTCACAAACTATCCTCTACTCAAAAAATCCCAATCTTCGATTTTCAATCGCTTCTTTAACCAAGCTGATGACCTCACTTGTCGCGCTGGACTATTATCAAGCAGAATCTGTGCTGACAATATACACACCGAGAATAGAAGGGTCAAGCCTTGGCTTTGAGCAAGGAGAAAAATTTCGCGTGTCAGACCTGCTTTATGCTATGTTACTGCCTTCATCCAACGAGGCAGCTTTTGCCGTCTCGCAAAATTATCCCGATGGAACGAAAAACTTTATTCGCAAGATGAATGAAAAAGCCCGAAGGCTATATCTTTACAACACACACTTTGAGGATCCTGCAGGACTGGACGACGATAATAATTATTCTACGGTTATAGATATGTCGCGCTTAGCCTCAGTAATAATCAAAAACAAATCCTTAGCAGCTATTACGGCAACGAAAGAAAAAATCATCACTGATTTATCCGGACAAAAAAAAATTAAGCTTATTAATCGTAATAAACTCTTAGGAATAGATGGGGTTAATGGTATTAAAACAGGCACTACAGATGGGGCAGGGGAGGTTCTCATAACCTCAAAAATAGAAAATGGGCATACGTATATAATTATTGTTATGAAAAGTCAACAAAGATTCATCGATACCAAGACCCTCCTTTCATTTATTTCTAATAATATTCGCTATATTACTCCTCAATTTCCCGCGGCGCTAATCACAACCGATCTTAAATAAATATATTTTTAATTTTTAATAAATTGATCTTCTGTCAAAGCAGATACATAAGCAAAAAAACCATTATTGCCTTCAAACACATAAATTGGCATCAAATAATCTTGAGGATCATCTCCAAGATAATAAGCTAAAAAGACATTCTTAATTATTATATTATTATCATTACCGTTATAAGAAGCTATATAGGCCATGCCATCATTAAGCTCTTTAAACACTGCTGTAGGAGTTTTTATAAGGTAAGTAGCGGCAATATTGCTGAGATCAATATTTTGATGATAAAAATAACTCTGAACAACGGCTGCTGCCTCATTACCTGATGCTATCCAAAAACTCATAGTGGAATACGGAGGATGAGGATAAAGAATAGGCAGTTTCATATTGATTGTTGGTGCTGATTCATTGCCTGTATCCATGATATACTCAACATCTTTTTGATAAAAATCAACACGAATTACATGTGCTTTTGATAAGCTTGTTGTTAAAACAAGTATATTGCCGGAAGAACCAGCCTGAATTGAAAATAATTGTGGATAAGTATAATAATGCACAGATTTATCCTTGGTATCAGTCTTCTTTAAATCAAGATCTTGTGGTATTAGTTGAGCCCTGCTCAAAAAATCCTGCGCTACCTTTAATGCGCCTATCTCATCCGAGATATACTGAGCATAAATAGGCTGTAAAAAAGATAAATAATCTGAAGTCATTTTAAAATCATATGAATTAATATCAAAAATTATCTTTCTGTTAAAATCCTTCTGCTCATCCCATTCAACATAGGGATCGGCAAGCCGAACTCCGTCCACTACGTCCTGTCCGTTCGGTTTGGTAAAGCCTAGTGCAATCACCTTCTTTATTGCTAAATCGAAATTAGCAAAATCAGGAGTACTTTTGACAACAGGAAATACGTTCAATCGATCAGGTAAATCCACTGGCAATTCCCCGGTTGTGGTCTGTAAAGTATAGGTAAAATTTGAGTTCGCTGACGACTCGGGAAACAGTAAATGCGGTAATTCTCCATAAACTCTGGTAGGAGGCTCCAATTTCGGCGGGAAGTAATAATTCTTTACCATAATTCCAACACGAATTAATATGACGATGAAAATAATACCAATAATTCCGATAACGCTCCCTATCCCGGCCCTCTTTATCAATTCAGTTGTATCATGAAGAGTCATATCTTGAGTATAAAGAAAATATCAAGTACAATGCAATATAATGAATATATGACAAGAACACGTATACCTCCAAGTCCCACAGGAGAAGACCTGCATATAGGTAATCTTTATACTGCCTTGATTAATTGGGCATTCGCGAAAAAAAACAAAGGCAATTTTATTATCAGGATTGAAGATACAGACCGGCAGCGCTGCGTAGCAGGCGCTGAAGAAAAAATTCTCTCCTCATTGAAAGCCTATAATTTAAATTACGATGAAGGGCCGGACATCGGTGGACCTTTTGCTCCATACAGGCAGTCAGAACGATTAGATATTTACAAAAAGTATGCTTTAGAACTTATAGAAAAAGGTGCCGCGTATTATTGTTTTTGCACCAAAGAAAGACTCATTGACCTGCGTGAATCGCAAATTTCAGAAAAAAAACAAACAAAATATGATAAGCACTGTTTGAAAAATATTGACCTGGTAAAAAAACAATTAGAAAACGGGCAGCCTTTTGTAATACGTCTCAATGTAGCCCAAAATAAAAAAATTGTATTCAATGACCTTATACGTGGTGAAATTAGCATCAATTCCAACGAAATAGACGACCAGGTTCTGCTCAAATCAGATGGTTATCCTACATATCATTTAGCTGTTGTTATAGATGATCATCTCATGCAAATCACTCATATCATAAGAGCGGAAGAATGGATATCGTCAACCCCCAAACATGTGCTGCTATATGAGGCCTTTGGCTGGCAATCGCCGATCTTTGCGCACGGACCAATTCTTCGCAATCCTGATAAAAGTAAACTGTCAAAAAGAAAAAATCCTGTTTGGGCATCATGGTATTTAGAACAAGGTTATCTCTCTGAAGCAGTCCTTAATTATTTGACATTGATGGGATGGAGCCACCCTGAACAAAAAGAGATTTTTTCCTTGCGGGAATTTATTGAAGTCTTTGAACTCAAAGACCTCAAGCCTGTCGGTCCGGCCTTTGACCTCACCAAGCTTACCTGGATGAATCAGCAATATATTCAAAATCTTTCAGATTCAAACCTACTTAAAGAGATAATTAAATTTTACCCCCAAGCTGAAAATCTTTCATCCGATATTCTCAATAAATTAATTCCGCTTTTGAAAACCAGGATGTCTACGCTGAAAGATTTTTGCCGATTAACTGACTTCTTTTTTTCAGCACCCATGATAACTATTAAAGAAGAGAAAGAAAAATTAGTAGTTAAAAATTTATATACGCATCTTATGGAAATAAAGACTTGGAATAAAGATTCTATTTTGAAAGCGCTTAAATCAATTATGCAGTCACATGACATTAGAATGCCGATGTTGTACTATATATGTACCGGCCATGAAAAAGGCTTGCCTTTACCAGAATCGCTTGAGTTACTGGGAAAAGTAAAAACCATTAAACGGCTTAATAAATTTCAAACAACTATATGAAGCTGGCTCGAATTATCTCAAACGTTGCTAATCCAATACTAATATTCATAGTTTTACCGTATTTTCTTGTTCTGAAAACCACCAAAGACAATCAGCTTGCATGGATTTGGACCATGTACACATTGGGATTTATAACTATTTTTGCCGCCTTCATACTGGTGGGTATTAAGAAAAAATTCTTCAGTAATCTTGACGTATCCAATAGAAAAGAACGGCATTTTCTCTACTTAGTAAGTGCTATTTTAGCAATCATATATATCGGCGGACTTATCACCTTCAAAGGTCCGCCTATTTTATTTATTACCATGATAGGAATAGTTTTTGGTATTTTTGCGGGCAGTTTGATAAATTTAAAACTCAAAGCCAGCGTACATGTAGCGGCAATAACCGCCCTTATTACTGCTTTAAGTCTTGTCTATCGAGGATATTTTATTTTATTATTTCTTATTATTCCTGTAATCTGTTGGTCGCGGGTGAAAATAAAAAGACATTCAGTTCCAGAAGTGATAGTCGGTACAATTCTTGGCGTTATTTTAGCATTTATTATTTATTACGCTGCTAAATTTTTTATTGATTTATGATTAACTGCAAAAAATTATTTAAATCATTTAGTTATGCTATCGAGGGTATTTCACATGCATTCAAAAGTGATCAAAACTTGACAATACATCTAATTATTGCTTTTATGGTTATTTTTGTAAGTATTGCCCTTAGGGTCACGCCATTTGAAATGGGATTATTAGGATTAACCATGCTTCTTGTCATAGCAACAGAGATGATTAATACAGCCATAGAAAAAATGGTCGAT
>CAZJRC010000002.1:0-1037 GCA_964548495.1 uncultured Gammaproteobacteria bacterium
CGTCTGGATTGCGTCCTATTGCCTCAACTGCTTTTGCTCCGATAAATCCTACACCCAATGCTGGGCCAAATCCTCCGATTGCGACGATTATACCACCTGTTACGCTTAATTCCATAAATTAACTCACCTCCAATCACTAATTTTTACTATGCGCGCTTTCACTATGCGGCGTCATAAGCATTGACATGAATACCAAAGTCAACATTGCAAATACTAAAGCCTGTACTACTCCAACTATAATTTCCAACATAATAAAAGGAATAGGCAAAATAAAAGGAAAAATTTTTCCGATTGTGCCCAATAAAATTTCTCCCGCGAATATATTACCAAAAAGACGGAAAGAAAGCGAGATGAGTTTTGTAATTTCCGAAACAACCTCCAAAAGTCCAACAAAGAGATTAATTGGATTAAAAGACAGATAACGGCTTAAATATTCTATTATACCTACAGTGCTGATAGCAAAAAAATGCGTAGCAAACAAAGAAATCAAAGTTAGCGCGAGAGTTTGGTTCAAATCGCTTGTGCCGTTTCGCATTATGGGTATGATATGGCCTTCTTCCTTTAATCCGATAGATCCTTGTCCTGGAATAATCCCTGTCAAATTAGTTATCAATATAAATATAAAAAAAGTCATGAAATAGGGGAATATTTTTTTTGTATTTTTCCCCGCTATAGTGTCTGTCAGGTTATAAAAAGTCTCAACAAGCATCTCAAGGATATTTTGATACGCTCCCGGTATTTTACGGAAATTCTTATTAAGCAAAATAACGCCTATTATTATTAAAACGTCAACTGCGAGCGTATTAATTACAGTATTTGTAACAGGAAATGTTCCTATGCTTAAAATAACTTCAGGTGCAAGTTGTGCCATATTTTTTAATTACTTATTATGCTTTGTCTACATGAATTAGGTTAGTACTCCCTGCCTGATCAAATGGCATACCTGTGACAATCACGAAAGGCTCCCCCTTTTCTAGCTTTATTATATCATTATTTCGGATGAATTCGCGCGTTAACTGTAATACATGATCAAAGCT
>CAZJRC010000002.1:1047-3055 GCA_964548495.1 uncultured Gammaproteobacteria bacterium
CATCTTCAATGTCTTTTTATTTGGAGATAAAGCCACAATAACTTCTTGTGAGTATCTGTTTCTCGCGATTTGTAAAGCGCTGAAACCGCTTTCAGTGAAAGTGATTATTATTCTTGCCCCCACTTTTGCCGCGATCATCCCCGCGCTGGAACTCATTGTATGCGAAATCTCCGGCTCATCACCAAACTCCCGTACCGAAATATGCGGCGAAGTTGTCTCAATAATGTTCCTCATCATATCTACCGCTTGCAACGGATACTTACCTGTTGCAGTTTCTTCAGATAACATTACAGCGTCAGTGCCATCCAGAATCGCGTTAGCTACATCTGTTACTTCCGCACGGGTCGGGAAAGGATTATGAGTCATTGACTCAAGCATATGTGTAGCTGTGATGACCGGCTTTGCTTGTTTTAAACAAAGCGTTATTAGTTTTTTTTGTAAAAAAGGCACCTCAGCTATAGGCATAGCAAGTCCCAAATCTCCCCGCGCGATCATTACAACATCAGATATATCAATAATTTTTTCAATATTCTCGATAGCTAATTTTGTTTCTATTTTTGCGATAAGAATTATATCTGAATCAGCCGGAAGCTGTCCGCGAACCTGCGAAATATCACGCTCTGTCTGGACAAACGAAACCGCCAGAGCATCAACATTAAGATCAGACATAAGCTGGATGTCATCTATATCTTTTTGCGGTAATCCTATATTTGTTAGAAAAATATCTTGAGCATAGAAGCCTTTGTGTGACAAAAGATTTCCTCCTGTTTCAACTTCCGCGGTTACCGTATTCTTGATCAGCTCATCTTTCACAATTAATTTTATATGGCCGTCATTAATGAATATTTCCGTACCTTTTTTTAATTGCTCTAATATGCCTGGTTGATTTATTGAAAAAATTTCGCTGTTTCCTGCTACTGATTCTTTTGAAATTTTAATTGTATGTCCCTGTTGAAGAACTGTATTCTCAACGATCTTACCAATCCTTATTTTTATGCCTCCTAAGTCACCCATGATTGACAGTGGTTTATTGATTTTTTTTTCAACATCCCGAACTGCTTTAATTATGTCTACGATTGAGTCTCTATGCTGATGTGAAAGATTTATACGGAATACGTCTACTCCGGAGGACGCTAGATTCTCAATCATTTCCTTTGAATGCGTTGCGGGCCCGATAGTAGCTACTATTTTAACTTTTTTAATTTGCATGTGTAAGAAGTTATCACAAACTAATATTTTTTACAAGCTCGATTTTTTTTATTTCATCATGTCGATCAAGAGATATTGCTACCGCGTCTATGCGCATAAGAGCTGGGAGCCTGGGGTTTTTAATCTTATAATACTCGGCTGTTTTAATTATAGAATTAAGTTTCCTGGAAGTTATCGCGTCTATTGGTGAGCCGAACTCAATGCTTGACCTGGCTTTAACCTCGACAAAAACAAGAGTATTCCCATCAATCGCTATTATATCTATCTCGCCCGTCTTCGATCTGAAATTACGTGTTATTATTTTATAACCCTTTTTTCTAAGGTATTCTACTGCCAGTTCTTCGCCTTTGATTCCGGAAAGTTGCTTTTTGGACAACATGCATTAATATTACCAGTTTTTATCTGTAATATACATAAAGACATATTGTAGAGGGCAGACCAAGTTGATACAATTATTATGTTTATTATGAAAAATGACGCGTTAGTAAAATCAATAATTTCAGGAGTTGGCGATCTGATTACTGCTAGGATAAAAACAACTGAGACGCTAATCATGGGAGAAATGAAATCTTTAGAAGCCAGATTAACCAAGCGTATTGAAAAACTGGAGCAAGGTTTAGGGCGCGTAGAGCAAAAATTAGACCAGACAGGAACTTTGCAAAAGCAAGTAGATGAACTTAGAAAGAGATTAGATCAATTAGAATCAACGTTTGCAAACACAACCGGAAGAAACTAATTATGCTTTTTTATTTTGAGGTAGTTGAGTTTGGCCCTGCGAATTTTTTTACGTGACTTTTCA
>CAZJRC010000002.1:3065-5767 GCA_964548495.1 uncultured Gammaproteobacteria bacterium
GAACTTCTCGATTCTCCCGATTTAATCGGGATCACTAGAAGAATAAATAACTCATCCTTTGTCAAATCCTGAACGGCTACAATCTCCCGAGATAACAGATAATGCTCGCAGAAACGAGCGTCATTTAGCAAAGGAGATTACGGCCGAGAAGTCAATTAATGGCGAATTTACAGGCCATATTCGCTCAACAGAAATGTCGCCGACTATTTTTTGCACTGTAAACATTTTGTTAACCCCTCTTCCCCTGATCCCCAATACCACTCCCTTGAATACCTGTATTCTGCTTTTGTCTCCCTCTTTGATATTCTGATATACATTCACTGTATCCCCAGGCGAGAAATTTATAGTTTTTATCATAATACATATTATAGCGATTTATTTTTTTTCATGCAAGCTTCTATAAACCCGAGAAATATTGGGTGCGGCTTGAGGGGACGGCTTTTATATTCGGGATGACCCTGGGTACCCAGATAAAATGGATGATCAGGTATTTCGATTATCTCGACAAGATTCTCTTTTACTGACCGCCCGCTGATAATTAATCCTTTTTTCTCAAAATCTTTAGCATATTTATTATTAAATTCATATCTGTGTCTATGGCGCTCGCTGGTTAATCCATTGTTTTTGTCAATAAACCCATTATATCTATTATATAGTTCCCACGCGCGAGTCCCTTTTTGCGCTAAAGCGTCCCATGCCCCAAGTCGCATCGTGCCCCCATATGCCCTCATCTTCATGAATTCTTTTTGCGCGGGAATAAGATATATAACCGGATGTGAAGATTTCGGATTATTTTCAGTAGTATTAGCATCTTTCCATCCTAATACGGTTCTCGCGAACGCGACAACAGACAACTGCATGCCATAGCATAAACCAAGAAATGGAATTTTTGCCGCTCGCGCGTAATCAGCAGCTGTTATCATTCCCTCAGCGCCGCGTTCCCCCCAGCCGATAGGGACAATAATGCCATCCGGGGTCCCTATTATCTCGTCTGCGCCTCTTTTTTCAACTTTTTCAGCATCGATCCATTTTGTTTTTATATCTGCGCCGGCCTCCCAGCCTGCATGATCAATAGCATCAAAAAGCGCTGCGTATGAATCCCGCAATTGATAGTCTCCTGTCCCGAAATATTTGCCTACAATTGCGATCTCGATATGCTTTTTCTTTGGGGCTTTAATTCTCGATAGCAATTTTTCTAAATTTTTTAAATTAGCATTTCTAACAGGTAAACCCAATTTTTGCAGAATTTTTTTGTCCGTATCCTGTTCTTTGAGAATTAGAGGTATTTCATAAGGAGAATCCAAATCGGGATTAGATATGATATCTACGGAATGCATATTGCAAAACAGCGCTAATCTATCTTTCCTTCGTTGATCAAGAGGCATCTCTCCGCGGGCTATAATAAAATCCGGTTGAATACCCAGGGTATTTAATGTGCGTACAGATAATTGCGTAGGCTTAGTCTTTGGTTCTCCCAGGTGGTGAGGAGTAGGCATATAGCTGACATGGACATGAATTACGTCCCCCGGATTTTTCAATGCCAGCATTCTTGAAGCTTCATAAAAAAACACATTCCAATACTCTCCTGCTGTTCCGCCCAATTCAATCGTGACAATATCAGCATTTTTTTTATTCGCGATTTTTTTTATCCGGCTTATTATTTCCTCCGAGATATGAACTGCTTCAACATCCTCGCCATTGTATTCAAATTTACGTTCTTTCTCGATTATTGCTTGATAGACCTGTCCCATCGTTACGAAGTTGTCCCGAGTCATGTCTTCATCAAGGAATTTTTCATATGTACCTATATCCATATCTGTTTCAGTACCATCTTCACATAAAAAAGGATCGCCATGCTCGATTGGATTTATGGTCCCGGCATCTATATTAAGGTATCCCTCAAATTTTATTGGAGCGACTTTGTACCCTGCGGATTTAAGTAGATATGCTATCGACGCGGCTGTAGTACCTTTACCAATTCCGGATATTACTCCTCCGGACACAAAAATATATTTAGTTTTTTTAGTTTTAATATTTCTACGGAGCACGATTCATATTATCAAACTCCTTGTATTTCGTCAACATTTGATTTATAATTGTTTTTTATGCCATTAACTACATCGCAGAAGAAGACAATAATTTCAGAATTTCAAACTACCAAAGGCGACACAGGCAGTCCTGAAGTGCAAATTGCTTTGTTATCGAAAAGAATCTTCCGTCTTGCTGATCACCTCAAAGCTCATGATCATGATGTTCATAGCAGGCGGGGATTACTCTCTATGATAGCTAAAAGACGCAGACTCATTAATTTTCTCAAGAAAGTTGATGAAGGACGCGTTGCCAATATCGTTAAAAAAATTGGACTGAAAGACTAAATGGATAAAACCTCACTTAATTTTGAAATTGCTGGAAAAACTTTGACCATTGAAGTAGGGAAATTTGCGCCGCAAGCCACCTCTTCTATCCTGGCTCGTTTGGGAGATACTATGGTCTTGGCAACAGTTGTGATAGGCAATATCCGCCCCGATATTGATTATTTCCCTCTCAGTGTCGAATATGTTGAAAGATTATACGCAGGAGGCAGGATCAAGGGCAGCCGCTGGGTGAAGCGGGAAGGCCGTCCATCTGATGACGCGATTCTGACCGGCAGGCTTATTGACCGTTCAATTCGTCCCTTATTTCCAAAAGAATATAAAAATGAC
>CAZJRC010000002.1:5819-22626 GCA_964548495.1 uncultured Gammaproteobacteria bacterium
GTAGTTATAACAATTCTGTCAGTTGATGGAGAGAATGAGCCGGATATTCTTTCTCTTATAGCGGTTTCTGCTGCTTTGGCAATTTCTCCTATTCCATGGAATGGGCCAATAGGCGCTATTCGCGTAGGCTTAGCTCGGGATAAGACAGGCAATTATGAATTTATCATGAATCCGACAACCAGCGAAATCGCTATCTCTGAGCTTGATCTGATAGTTTCTCAAAGCAAAGACAAAACTATCATGATAGAAGCGGGAGCCAATCAGGTGCCGGAAGACTTAGTTGAAGAAGCGATCAAAAGAGCTCATCTTGAAACCGGGAAAGTGATTAATTTTATAGAAGATTTATCTAAAAAGTTTGCGAAGAAAAAAACAGCCGTTTCTCCCAACAACAAATTGATCGGGATAATAGCGATACTGGAGAAGTCATATAAAAAAGAAATTCTTGATATTGCCAAACGCCGTGCCGATCATGAAACGGGGCATGACGAGCAAAATGAATTGATTAATACAATTTTTGAACAGGAGAAAATTGCCAATCCGGCTCAAGAGCTTGATAAGAAATTAATTGCTGAGGCTTTTGAAAAAGTAATGTTCAAGTATTTGCGCAAAGACGTTATAGAAAAAAATAAAAGAATTGACGGAAGACAGATTGACGAAATTCGTCCATTATTCATGGAGGTAGGAGTCTTGCCTCGGACTCATGGATCGGCTATTTTTCAAAGAGGCTTAACGCAGGCATTGACAGTGATTACCTTGGGATCTCCAAGAATGGAACAAATTATCGAATCCGCTGGGGGTGAGGAAAGCAAGCGCTATATTCATCACTATTCTATGCGGATCTACTCTTGCTCTTATGGACGCCGGAGTGCCGATCATAAGTCCAATCGCCGGAATCTCAATAGGCATGATGTCCAATTCTGAAAAATACGTATTATTGACAGATATAATCGGTCTCGAAGATTTTTCAGGTGATATGGATTTCAAGGTTGCCGGCACGGAGAACGGCATTACTGCTATCCAGCTGGACGTGAAAATCCCTGGAATAACTTTGGAACAAATCAGTCAGGCATTTGCTAGAGCCAAAATCGCGCGTTTATTAATCCTTGAAAAGATGCGCTCAGTCATCGCGATGCATCGCCAAACCGTTTCAGAATACGCGCCGAAAATAGAGTTGATTCAAATTCCGGTAGACAAAATTGGTGAGATAATCGGCCCCGGAGGGAAAAATATCCGTCAGATTATAGCCCAAACCGGCGCGGCTGTAGACGTAGAGGATGATGGAACAGTAACTGTCTCAGGCATTTCTGAGGAATCAGTGGCTAAAGCCAAAGAATGGATAACTGGTATGATCCGCGAAGTACACCCGGGGGAAGTATTTGAAGGAGTAGTGAAGAGGATTCTTCCATTTGGTGCTTTTGTAGAATTCTTGCCTGGCAAAGAGGGCATGGTGCATGTTTCCAAAATGCGGCGCGAATTTGTTAAAAGTCCGGAGGAAGTAGTATCTATTGGACAGAAGGTTGTAATTCGTGTATTTGAAATTGATCAGCAAGGCAGAGTAAATCTCACTATGTTAATCGACGAAGAAGACAGCGCTCAGCCAGCGCATCCTGCTAGAAATTTCAATCATGATAGACCGCCCCGAACAGATTTTACTAGAAGCGAACATCCCTTAAGTCGTCAATTCCAGAGAGAAAAATTCCAATCGCGTCCTCGCAAACGCTTCAGCAGATAAGTTTGGTACTTTTCAAAACTGCATAACATGCGCTATTATAGTTATATATGGATACTCAAGCGCCAAATTCTCCACCTGCGGATGATTCTGTAAATAAACCGTCTCAGCCAATGCCAAATCCAGATGAACAGGCCTCGATAACACGCGGAGACATCCCGATAAAGATAGACAATAGTATTCAGGCCGCGCAGGCATCGGAAAGCGAGGATTTGAGTAAGATGAGCGATGTTGCTGCTGCCGAAAATCTCAACATCGGAAATACTGTTAATAATGTTCACAAGAACGGGATCAGTATTATTTCAGACCATGGTAAATCAAATGATCAAATTCGCCAGCTTGGTGAAAAAATAGAGAAAGCATCTTTGCCTGGAGAATTGAAAGAAGTTTGCAATGAAAGAATTTCACGCCTTGCCCTTATCAGGCAAAGCGCTGGTTTCATGAGTTCGACTTTTGTGATTGAATATGAACAAACGGCAAGGTATATAAACTGGGTGACTAGCCTTCCTTGGGAGTTGGAAAGCGAAGACTTATTAGATTTGGCGCGTGCCAAAGAAAGCATGGACAAAAGTCATTACGGTCTCGAGCCGCTGAAGCTTAGAGTTCTTGAATATATTGCCTCCATTATGCTAAATAAAAGAAACTATAAAGACATAGATAATTCCATCAAAGCGCCAATAATTTGTGTTGTTGGCCTTGCTGGAACTGGTAAGACCACATTTGCGAAGTCAGTTGCTGATTCTCTTGGCAGAGTATTTGAGAGAATTGCCTTTGGAGGCATGGCCGACTCTAGGGTTTTGAGAGGGCAATCACATTTTTTTCCTGACGCGGAGCCTGGTGCAATTATTAAAAAACTTGCTCACGCGAAGTATAAAAATCCCGTTATCTGCCTTGATGAATTAGATAGAGTTACTGATACCGCGCGGGCGGATATTATGGGCGTACTTATTGAGATTCTTGATCCTGAACAAAATGCCTTTTTTATAGATCATTATATTGATTATCCCTTCAGCCTGCAAAATGTCATTTTTTTCGCCACAGCGAACAATATCGCCAGTGTCGCTACAGCTGTTCTTGATCGTTTAGAAGTTATTCATATGCCATCCTATAATGATGAAGAAAAAATTACTATTGGACGGGATTTTGTTCTTCCCAAAACAATGAAGGTCACAGGACTTTTGCCAGGACAGCTGCAGATTGAACAGGATGTCTGGGAGCCGCTTGTCAGACCGTTAGGTTATGACCCAGGTATTCGCGGCCTTGACCGTCTAATCACAACTTTTTGTCGTAAGGCAACCATGCTTATTGTTTCCGGCCAGGCAGAGACAGTACGTATTACTAATGACAATGTCAAACAATTTATGCCTGAATGGTAGTGAATAATATGGATCAAGATACAGTTTCCTTTATATCGCTTGGAGGATTGGAAGACGTTACCCGCAATATGTATCTTTATGAGTATAAAGATCAAATACTAATTGTTGATTGCGGACTGGGATTTCCTGATGAAACAATGCTGGGTGTTGATCTGCTTCTTCCCGACATCTCCTATCTGCTTAACACAAAAAAAAAGATTATCGGACTTGTGCTTACTCATGGCCATGAGGATCATATTGGCGGCTTGCCTTTTATTCTTCCCCAATTACCGTCTATCCCGATCTATGGATCACCGCTTACGGCGGCTTTAGCAAATGAAAAGCTGTTGGAATATGGCCTGCAGCCCTCAGTGCAGACAATAAGATTCGATCAAGGCCATATACAGCTTGGTATGTTCAAAGTTACTTTTTTGCGCGTTACACACTCTGTGCCGGATAGCGCCAATATTATTATCCAAACACCAATTGGCAATTTTTATCACGGAAGCGATTTTAAATTCGACCTTACCCCTTATGACGGGCATTTGACAGAATTCAATAAAATTGCTCAAGCCGCGCGGGAGGGGATTTTATGTCTTCTATCGGATTCACTGGGGGCAGAGCGGCAAGGATTTTCTATTTCAGAGGAAGGTTTAACAGCTAATTTTGAACGCGAAATGCGTGGCTGCAAAGGTAAATTTATTGTCACCACTTACTCATCCAATATATCGCGGCTGAATCAAGCCATACAAGCTGCTAAAAAATTCAACCGCAAAGTTTGTTTTGTAGGCAGGTCAATTACAAAAATTAAAAATATTGAAGTATATGCAAATCCCCAAAGGCATGGAAGTGCCAGTTGATCAATTACATAAATATAAAGATAATCAGCTTTTGCTTTTAGTCGCGGGCAGCCAGGGACAGGAAAATTCGGCGCTTACCCGTATTGCCGATGGCGTACATAAGGAAGTTAAGCTTACTCGTAACGATTTCGTAGTTCTTTCATCGGACACTATTCCCGGTAATGAAGTCGCGGTTAACTCGCTTATAGATACTTTTTCGAAAAAGGGAGTTAGAGTTATTTATTCTGATATATCAGATGATTTCCATGTTTCCGGTCATGGGTCATCTGGTGATTTGAAGCTCTTGATCGCGTTGACCAAACCCAAATTTTTGCTTCCCATAAGCGGCACATACCGCTCAATGGTAGCCTACACGGATATTGCTCAAAAAATGAATTATTCTCGGCAGGATATTTTTATCATCGAGAACGGTCAGGAAATTATTTTTACCAAAAATACAGCAAGGCATGGCAAAAAACTTGATATTAAAAATGTATATGTCGACCAGGTCTTAGGCGAGGAAGTTGATAGCTATTTAATCCGCGATCGTGAGAAATTAGCACACGAGGGAATTTTGATACTTTTGGTTGAAATTAGTGCCTCATCTGGACAATTAGTCGATACTCCCGAGCTTGTTATGCGGGGGTCTTTACTTAAAGGTATGAAGGAGGACATATCTGCGTCTTTGACCAAAGCGATTAAGATAGAGCTTTCAGCCCGGGAGGGCAAAGTAACCAACTGGGCTCATATCCGTAAATTAATCGGAGATATCGCGGAGAGATATGTTTTAAAGAAGTTTCGCAGCCGTCCCCTCGTATTGCCTGTGGTCATAGAAGCATAAGACTTGTCAGCTGTTCGTCAAGCGTTTATTTTTGCTTTTTGTATATTCATTTTAAATAAACATGAAAGAATTAATGCAAAAGAAGCTCCTCGCCTATAGTCGGGAAACATTTAATACTCACAAAATAAATAAAGCTGAAAAATTAATTTTTATTGCCGAAAAAAATTCAAAAGAGGATCTGAAACTTGAAGTAATCGGTGATTTAAGTAAAGTATTAAGGAATTTTTCCGAGAAGCAGGAAAAATTACGGAGAAACGATCTTGAACATAAGCAAATTCGAACAGCGCTTATTCTTGGCACAGGCGGGATGAAAGGCGTGTTTATCGCGGGAGCCTTGAGCGCCTTATATAGTCTTGGGATCACTGAAGGAATTGATGATGTTATAGGGGTTTCTACGGGCGCTACCTGCGGTTTATATTTACTAAGTGATGCGGTTGAGCAAAACGCTTCAATCTATTATGATGATCTCCCCAAAAATAATTTTATAAATCTACTTCGCTTCCGGAAAGGAATAATGAACATGTCTTTTTTGGAAGAGATTTTTCGAACTCATAAGCCGGTGAATATGGACAAGGTAAGACAATCGCGGATGAATTTACATATAGGAGTTACAAATAGAAATACAGGAAAGGGAACATTTTTTCATTCAAAAGATGAAAGTATTGATCCAATTTCCGCGGTCATGGCATCAGTCAATTTGCCTGTCTATTCAAGTAAGAGTTTTGTTAAAATTAAAGGAAATAAATATGTAGATGGAGGCCTTGCGCATCCTTTACCAATCAGATACGCTATTGAGGAACTTAAAGCTACCGATATATTAATTATAGATACTCATATACCGGGTAAAAAACAAAAGTTATCAACAAGGAACATTGAAAAAATTAGCACAGCTTTACTGCCGTGTGAAATAAAAACTCAATTTAAAAGCCGTTATGAAAGGCGTAATTCTGAAATAGAATACGCTTTTAATCCGCCTCATGGAGTTAATATTGCTGTTATTTATCCTGAAAGTATGCCAATTAAATTGTTTTCAAAAGATGCTCGCGCTTTGAAAAAAACCTATGAGGAATCAATCAAAGCTGCAAACGAATTATTATCAAAACACATGCCCTGAATCCTCTTTGCAAAATTAAAATTTTCACGAGTATCGCAATTGGATGCAATGCAAGAAAGAATCGAGGAGCGCAGTAAGACGTACTATAGATGTACGTTGTCGAGCACCGCAGATTCTGACGCAGCAATGCGCCAAGTGCGAAACTCGTATTTTGCAATAACGAAGTATACTGTATATAATACTTTATATGCCCAGAAGAAGGACAAGACTTTTTAAGCTCAAACTTAAGAAAAAAACAGTTTACACCCTTTTTTCCATCGGTTGCTTTTTGGTCACTGCTGTAATCCTTCTGTCATTTAGCAGAAATGAAAGCGCTATATCGATCATCCACCTTGTATTAAAAAACCAATTTGGCACATTGGTATATTTTTTACCGATCTTATTTTTTTTACTGGGATTCTTTTTTATAAATTCAAAGCGGTTCTATATATCGCGGCTTAATGTAAGTCTCGGTTTCATTCTTTTCTATTTTTCACTCCTGAGTCTTACGCAAAACGGAGCAATAGGCAGGCAGACTTTTTCTATCTTTGCCGAAATATTGACTAAACGCGGCGCGGATATTGTTTTTATTGGGGGATTACTTGTAGGCGTTATTGTCTTTTTTGATACATCATTTGATGAAATCATGGAGGCGCTGCTTATTATTGGAAAAACTCTAAAACGATTAGTGCCAATTTCTCTTTTTAAACCTGGACAGAAATCACTGATTAACCGGAATAAACCCATGACTATCAAAAACATGCAGGAGGAAAAGGTAATCAGTACTCCTATTAAGGACAATCGTGAGCCGCCGGCTATAATTAAAAAAGAACAGGAATTATTGCCGGATAAACTTGTAAGTAATATTCTCAGTCAAACCATTCATGGAGTGTGGGAGTATCCTTCAATCTCGCTTTTATCAGACATATCCGGTCATAAAGCTGATCGGGGAGATATCAACAAAGTTGCCTCAAAAATAGAACAAACTCTTGACAGCTTTGGTATTGACGCTCGTGTTGCGGAGGTTAATCTAGGTCCGGCTGTAACACAATACGCTATAGAAATTGCCCTTGGAACAAAAGTTTCTAAGATTACGTCCCTTGCAAACGATTTGGCCCTCGCGACCGAAGCTCCTACGGGTCAGATCAGAATTGAGGCGCCTATTCCGGGAAGAAATCTGGTAGGCATAGAAATCCCAAATCGTTCTCTGGAAATCGTGACCCTCAAAACCATGCTTAGTTCAACTATTTTGCAGAAAGCAAAATCTAAACTGGTTGTAGCGCTTGGACTTGATGTGTCAGGCAATCCCGTCGCCGTGGATATCGCGAAAATGCCGCATGTTTTAGTTGCTGGTACAACAGGCTCAGGTAAATCTGTTTTAATCAACTCATTTATATCATCCCTGCTATTCCGTGCTTCCCCGCAAGAAATCAGGCTGATCCTCATAGATCCCAAGCGCGTGGAATTTACAAGCTTCAACGGCATTCCGCATTTACTAACTCCTGTAATTGTAGAGCCGGACAAAATTCTTTCCGCGCTTAAATGGGCTATGGGAGAGATGGACAAACGCTATAAGCTTTTTGCCGAGCGGGGAGTTAAAAATATCGATTCATATAATGAACTGGCAGGCTTTCAGGTATTGCCTTATATAGTAATTTTTGTTGATGAGTTAGCGGATTTGATGATGTTTGCGCCTGTTGAAGTTGAAGACGCGATCGCGAGAATTGCCCAAATGGCCAGAGCCACAGGAATACATTTAGTCATCGCTACACAGCGCCCGTCAGTAAACGTGATCACAGGTCTAATCAAAGCCAATATTCCATGCCGTATCGCCTTCAATGTATCGTCCATGATTGACTCCCGTGTTATCATAGATAGTCCGGGAGCGGAGAAATTACTTGGCAGGGGAGACATGTTATATATTCCTCCGGATCAGGCTAAACCAACTCGTATTCAGGGTACTTATGTTTCAGAAAAAGAAATAAAGAAGTTAGTTGAATATCTCAAATCCAAAAATTACCCCATAGAATACACAGAAGAAGTTACATCCCAACCGCTTCCATTAAAGGGGGGCAAAGGAGCCTCAGCTAATGGAGAGAACAGTCATAATGAAGTAGAAGATGCAGTACGCCTGATTTGTCAGTTCAATATCGCCTCAGCTTCATTTTTTCAAAGAAAAATGTCTATAGGTTACGCCAAAGCAGCAAGAATCATTGATCAACTCGAAGAAATGGGGATAGTCGGTCCTGCTGACGGCGCGAAACAGCGTGAGATATTTACTAGAAATGCGCAAGATTTTTTAAATAATTTAGCTCAACAATAATAAGTATAGATGTTTTATTATCTATGATAAGAGTAGGACAAAAACTACATGATGCTCGTATCCATAAATCACTAACGCTTGAAGAAATCGCCTCGGCAACGAAAATCCGTCCTAGATTCATAACAGCTATAGAAAGAGGAGAATACGACAAATTGCCTTCCGCGGCCTATGCTCAGGGTTTTGTTAGCAATTATACCGCGTATTTAGGTTTACCTCAGAAAGAAATGCTTGCGCTGTTCAGGCGGGAATTTGATGACAAAAAACATTATAATGTTATTCCCAATAGTTTTAAAAATAAAGGATTCAGGCTTACTCGCGTTCGTATCCGTCAGTCATTTGTCGTTCTTGCCCTTGGTCTATTCGCGCTGCTTTTCTATCTTGGTTTTCAATATAGAGCTATGTTTCTAGCGCCCTCTATCACTGTAGATTTCTCCAAACAGAATACAAAAGTAGGCCAAGACTATATTATCAAAGGCAAGACTGATCCATATGTCTCTTTATATATAAACAGCAAGCCTGTTTCTGTGGATTCAAATGGAGAATTTACTAAAAGTCTAAGTTTGTTCTCAGGTAAAAATTCAATAGTTATTAAAGCCAAAAACCGCTTTGGAAAAGAATCAATACTACAAAGATATGTATATATCGAGAAATGATAGATTGACAAGAATACAAAAATTGCTGTAATTTATATATATGGTTGACTTAGTGCAAATATTGCTACTAACTATTATTAGTATTATTACTATACTTATTGTCATCTTAGGCATTCAAGTATTTTTTATTCTTTCAGAGGTTCGTAAAACAGTCTCCAAAACCAATACTATACTGGATAAGGCGGAGACTATTACCGACACTGTCAAAACTCCGCTTTCAGCTATTTCTGCGCTAGCTTTGAGCATTAAATCTTCTTCATTTTTATCTATTGCCAAATTTGTGAGGAATCTTTTGGACCATCAAAAGCAAGAAAAAGATGAAAAACACGAGCATGGAAAATAAAAACGCCTCAGGTGGAATAGGCAGCGGGTTCTTCTTAGGGCTTATTATTGGTGTTCTTCTCACATTGCTCTTAACTACCAAAAAAGGCCGTCAAATTCTAAAGGAATTAATTGATAAAGCAATAAGTAAAATATCAGAATTGGATGACCTGAAAGCAGAATTTTATAAACCTGGCTCAAGCTCTGATAGAGGAGACGACTATGTCAAGTCTGATGTCCAAGAAGTAAAAAAAGAAATCCGCTTTTTGACTAATGATTCTGTTAAACAGAAAGATAATCCAGGTACTTCAACACATAAACACACAGTAGAAAAAGCAACTCCTGAAAAAACTAATAATAAACAAGTAAAAGCGAATAAAAGGACATTCTTTAAAAGAAAACCTGCAAAGAAATTATCATAAATTAACTCACTACAATCCGAGATTATATATCATATTGGCATTTTTCCAAAAAACAAGCTTTTTTTCACGACCTGTGAGAGGAAACAATCGTACAGCCTGTAGATATTCCTTTTGATTATATAACGGATAATCAGTTCCGAAAAGTATTTTTTCAAATCCGCCAATGAAGTTTTTTAAATTAGTCATCTCTTTTATAAAAAATTCAATCTCGTCTTTAGATATTGTCTTATCCTCTGTGAAATATCCCGATATATCGGCATAGACATTCTTATTTTTACATAACACAGCGCCGCAGTCCATGAGCCACGGATTACCCATATGGGCTATCACAATCTTTAAATCCGGGAAATTATAAGCAACGTCATCTACGTTTAGCGGATGAGTCTGTTTCAATATGCCCCTACATCCCATTTCCAGCAGACCTGTATGAATTACAACCGGGTGATTATTTTTTTCGCAAAACGCGTATAGAGAATTTAACCTTATATCTGCTGGATAGAAATTACTATAACCCGGATATAACTTTACGCCTTGTATATTACCCATTTTTAAATAATTAAAGATTTCGCTGTAGCTTTCTTCTTCAATTTGCGATAGTGATATATCTCCAATTATTTTAATTTGAGGCAATTTTTTAGTTAGTTTAATTATGTTTTCAGTCGAAGAATAATCACTTCCGCCATTGGCGCGATTAGCGATTACCAAAGAATAGTCAATCCCGCTCTCTTTCATCGAATCCGACAACTGCTCAATGCTCCAAAGCCTATCTTTGCTTACTCCTATATGTGTATGCGCGTCAATAATCATAGGTTAAATTAGATCAAATATATAGACTTAAAGCAACGCAACCTGACCTTCATCCATGGAGCGATGGAAGGGAGTCGAACCCTCGACCTTCTCCTTGGGAAGGAGACATTCTACCGCTGAACTACCATCGCGTCACAATTATACGCCGTTAATCTATGCCGCCTTACTATTGCCTCTAATTGAGGCATAGTTTCAAACGGTATTTTTAAAGATTAATACAAAATTCTGACTATTGCAAATATGCTTTGGTAGATATTTCTAATTATCGCGGGATTTTTAATTTATTCCCAGAGTGAATAAGATTTGGATTGAATAATTTATTTACTCTAGCAATTTTTACCCAAGCGTATCCATCGCCATAAGCTCTTACCGCTATATCCCACAATGTGTCGCCCCGAATTACTGTATAATTATTTCCATCAATCTTATTAGATTGTATTGCTGTTTTGATCTGCAAATCTTTTTTAGCTGCCGCGATCATATTAGTACTTTTACTCTTCTCATTTGGAAGGATTAACTTAGTGCCAATATGTAATAAATTCGCGTTTACCAGCTTATTCGTTTTTTGTATCTCAACCCATTTATATCCGCTTTTGTATTTTCTTTCAGCTATATTCCAAAGAGTATCACCTTTCACCACAGTGTAATTAGAGTCATCAATAGACTTCTTATTTAAAGCAATTTTACCATCATTGCCTGAAATTTTTGATTTTTGTACAGAGCTAACTTTATTCTCAGTAGAAGTTGCTTGAACTTTTGATGGGACTAGCTGTTTAATATTGGATGAGCTCTTGGTTATTATAGGGGTAGGTGAACTTTGACTTATCTCTTGCGTAAGAACAGCCGCTGTTTGTTCTTTTATTTCTGATAATTTTGATGTTTCATTTTTACCCTTTACAAAAGTAAGTAGAGTTACAGTCGCTACAATTACGACAATTATCCCTAAGATTAAGCTTGTATAAGACTCTCCAAATTTAAAAATATCCCATAAACTATTTTTTGGATTTTCTTTTTTTGTCTTTGCGTTTTTTGCCATTTATATCACTTCCTTTCTGGGCAGAGGGATAATGAAGTACTGTAAATATAAATTTTTCAGAATTTATATTATACAGGTTATTTTAAAAAAAGCAACTCATAATAATTATTATTATGTTTACTTTTGCGGGGTGAACGGGACTCGAACCCGCGACCTCTTCCGTGACAGGGAAGCGCTCTAACCAACTGAGCTACCACCCCAAAACTGAGGTGATTTACTTAAATGTATCCTATCAAAATCTTGCTTGGGCGTCAATCTTTTACGAATTAGCTTTTTATGTTAGACTATTTTTATGACAAATCACCAGATTTCCAAATTATTGAGAAACATAGCGGCAGCCTACAGCATCAAAGATGAAAAAAAATATCGCTTTCAGATTATTGCTTATCAAAACGCGGCTGATTCAATAGAACACAGTACTGCTGAATTAAACGATTTGTTTAAAGCAGATAAACTGGATGCCCTGCCTGGAGTTGGATCAATAATAAAATCTTACCTTAAAGAATTATTTGTACGAAAAAAAGTTAAGCATTTTGAAGAAATTTTGCGCGGCATACCCAAGGCTGTGTTTCCGCTCCTGGATGTACCCGGCTTTGGTCCTAAAAAAGCTTATAAACTGGTTTCTCAATTTAAATTATCCAGTTCTGATAGCGTGATTACTGATCTGGCCGGAATTGCTAAATCCGGTAAAATAGCTGAGCTTGATGGTTTTGGAATTAAATCACAACAGGATATTCTTCAGGGAATAGAAGAATATTTGCGCGGCAAAACCAAAAGCAGCCGGATGGTTCTGCCGTATGCCCATGAATTGTCAGTGAAGATAGTAGAATATTTAAAAAAACATGAAGCTGTTTTAAAGGCCTATTCTTTAGGTAGTCTCAGAAGACGTATGTCTACGGTTGGGGATATCGATATTGCTGTTGCCGCCTCCGATCCCAAGTCAGTTTTGGATCATTTCACATGCCTTCCGGGCATAGAAAGAGTAATCGAGCGTGGTGATAAGACATCCTCAATACTGATCTCATCCGGTAAGCAGATTGATCTTATGATTGCCCCGCCAGAGGGCTTTGGATCGCTCCTGCAGCATTTTACAGGCAGTAAAGCACACAACATACATCTACGCGAGCATGCTCTCTCGTTGGGACTTTCACTGTCAGAGTATGGTATCAAAAAAAAGGGCGGCCCTTCTGATAAAATACGCCAATATGCAACTGAAGAAAAATTTTATAATGCTCTGAACATGCAATGGATTCCGCCTGAATTGCGTGAAGATACAGGAGAGATCGAACTTGCGTGCGAGCATAATTTACCCAAGTTAGTAGAAGTAAAAGATATTAAAGGCGATTTTCACCTTCATTCCTCATATCCTATAGAGCCGAGTCATGATTTAGGACAAAACTCAATGGAAGAGATAATTGAGACTGCCAGGGAACTTAAATACGCATATTTAGGATTTTCTGAGCATAATCCAAGCATCTCGAAACATACGAAAGAGCAGGTAAATGAAATTTTAAAAAAAAGGTTAAATTTTATTGAACAATTGAAATCAAAGTACAAAAAATATATTCGAATATTTTCCTTACTCGAAATTGACATATTGCCCAGCGGTGCTTTGGCTATAGAAGATAAAAATCTTGAGTTACTTGACGGTGCGATCGTCTCAATACATAGCGTCTTTGATATGGACAGAGCATCCATGACTAAACGGGTTATTAAGGGATTGTCTCACCCAAAGGCAAAAATACTCGCGCATCCGACTGGCAGGTTGCTTAATCAAAGGCTTGGGATTGATTTGGATTGGGAGCAAATTTTTGACTTTTGTAAACAACAAAACAAAGCCCTCGAAATTAACGCGTGGCCTTATCGTCTTGATCTTCCTGACTCACTGGTGCGTAAAGCCGTAGAAAAGGGAATTGCGCTTATCATTAATACGGATAGTCATGCTGTTTCGCAAATGAATCTAATGGAATACGGGGTTTCTGTCGCCAGACGTGGATGGGCAACTGCCAGTGACATATTGAATACAAAGTCGTATAATGAAGTTAAAGACTGGTTTGGGAGGAGGTGAGATTATGGATATTATATGGATTATAATAGCAATACTTGGAGGCATCCTTATTTATTTATGGCATCTCTATAATAGTCTTGTCACGTCAAAGGTGCGCATAGATGAAGCTTTGTCGCAGATTGATGTACAATTGAAGCGAAGAACTGATCTTATTCCCAACCTTGTTGAGACAGTTAAAGGATACGCGAAGCACGAAAAAACCTTGCTTGAGAATGTAACCAAGGCGCGGGCCGGACTTATGTCTGCGTCAAATCCGCAGGAAAAAGCAAGCGCGAATAATTTACTAACCGATATGCTCAAGTCTCTTTTCGCGGTTGCGGAGAATTATCCGGATTTAAAAGCAAGCAAGAATTTTCTCGCGCTCCAGGATGAATTGGCAGATACCGAGAATAAAATCGCTTATTCACGGCAATTCTATAATGGCAATGTGCGCGATTATAATACGCAAATTCAGGTATTTCCAAATGTGATAATCGTAGGCTGGTTTAATTTTAGGCCGGCTGAATATTTCGAAGCAGGCGCGGAGGATAAGAAACCTGTAAAGGTTTCATTTTAAGTAAGCCGTTATGAATATTTATACGCAAATATCGCAAAATATCTGGAAAAGCTGGATTATAATGCTTCTATTCGTTTTCTTTGCTGTAGTTGTGGGTTATGTGATTGGTCAAGCCACGGGTTATGGTATGCCTTTCACGTTAATGGTATTTTTGGTATCAATTATTTATAGCGTTGGCAGTTATTATTTTGCCGACCAGGTAGCTCTTTCTACAACGGGTTCTGTTCCAATTAAAAAAGAAGATAATCCGCAGTTGTACAGAATAGTTGAAAATTTATCAATAGGGGCGGGGCTGCCTATGCCAAAAGTATATATCATGCATGAATCATCGCTTAATGCTTTTGCGACAGGCAGAGATCCATTACACGCCAGCATATCTGTGACAACCGGCTTATTGGATCGCTTAAGCAAGAATGAATTAGAAGGCGTATTGGCTCATGAACTTTCGCATATTAAAAATTTTGACATCAGGCTTATGGCGATAACCGCGGTATTGGTTGGCTTCATGGCCATAATCGCGGACATATTTATGCGTAGCCTTCTTTGGGGAGGAATAAGAAATGAAAGAAGTGACAGAAGGTCTACGGGATTATTCTTGATTTTGGGTTTAATTTTCGCGATTTTAGCACCAATAGTTGCGTCGCTCATCCAACTGGCAGTTTCCCGTAAAAGGGAGTTTTTGGCGGATGCCTCAGGCGCTCTTTTGACCAGATATCCTGAAGGGCTGGCCAAAGCTTTAGAAAAAATTGCATCAGATAAAAAGCCGCTGTCCTCAGCGACCAGCGCTACAGCGCATCTTTTTATAACCAATCCATTCAAAGATAAAGGAATTCAGGGATGGTTTACTAATTTTTTCAGCACCCACCCACCCATAGAAGAGAGAATAAAGATACTTCGATCTATGTAATTGAACTTTGTGCTATGTATGCTAAATTTATTTTTGATTTTTATTGGCAAGGCATTTTCTAAATTAAGTAAAAACCTAAATCTCGGTAATGGCTCGACGTGGCCCGGGCATATTGCTCTGGGTTTAAACAAAAATTTTATCTCGGATATTCTGTCTAATACACCCCTCCAAATTATACTTATAGCTGGAACAAACGGGAAGACAACGACCGCTAGACTGATCCGTACAGCGCTTGTTGAAAACGGAAAAAAGGTAATTCAAAATGAATCAGGAGCAAATTTATTAAATGGTATAGCCTCAGCTTTAATTTTAAATTCAAACTTGTTTGGAAAGCTGAATCATGATTTCGCGATTTTTGAAATTGATGAAAACAATCTACCGTTAATCCTTAAAGAAATTAATCCCGACTTTCTCATATTGCTCAATTTGTTTAGGGACCAACTGGACAGATATGGCGAGGTCAATACTATCGCGGGAAATTGGAAGAGCGCTATTGCGGGACTTTCATCTAAAACCAGACTTATTCTAAACGCGGACGATCCTCAAATAGCTTATTTAGGCAATAACTTAAAAAGACATACTTTTTTCTTTGGCCTTGATGCTTTAAAAAAGATACCGCAACATGCAGCTGATTCTATCTATTGCCCGAAGTGCGGTAATAAATTAAGCTTTATTACAATATCATTTTCTCATCTTGGAAATTGGCTCTGTCTGCATTGTGGATTGAAAAGACCGACCTCCGATATCTCTGATTTTGAAATTTATCCGCTCTCCGGAGTTTATAATAAGTACAATGTCTTGGCTGCAACGTTGCTGTTAAAACAAATTGGTTTTGATTTTAAACAAATTAATGATGCTTTTAAAAAATTTTCTCCGGTATTTGGAAGGCAGGAAAAAATCAGTTACAAAGGGAAAAAAATTCAGTTATTTCTTGCAAAGAACCCCACGAGCTTCAATCAATCTTATACAGCTATAAAAGATATTAGAGCGGAGAATTTGCTTTTAGTTTTAAATGACAGAATACCGGATGGCCGGGATATTTCCTGGATTTGGGATATAGACTTGCAGGGTATGGAAAATTTCAAAAATATAATCATCTCCGGAACGAGGCTCTATGATATGGCTCTTAGAATTAAATATGAAGGATGTAGAAATTTCCAAACAATTGAAAATCTGGAAAAAGCAATAAATACAGGAATTGATTTGATCGGAAAAGATGAAATACTGTTTGTTCTTCCTACTTATTCTGCCATGCTTGAGGTGCGTAAAATATTAACCGGAAGGAGCATACTTTGAAATACGAACTAACCGTCGGCTGGTTATATCCTGAACTTATGAGTACCTATGGTGATCGCGGGAACTTAATGGTGTTGCAAAAACGCTGCGAATGGAGAGGTATAAATATTGAATTACTGAAAATTGATCAAACAACCAGTAATCAAAAACTAAACAACATAGACCTCCTTTTCGGAGGCGGTGCGCAAGACAGAGAGCAGGAAATTGTTATGAAAGACTTGCGGAGAGATAAAGGAGAGGTGATTAAAGAATTGATTGAGAAAGACATCCCCGCGCTTTTCGTCTGCGGATCCCCGCAGCTTATGGGTAAATTTTATGAGCCAGCGGAGGAGAAACGAATTGAAGGGCTGGGAATTTTTGACATGGTTACAAAACATCCGGGTTTAAACAAGCAGAGATTAATAGGCAATGTAGTCGCGGAGGTTTATACTACTGTCATTGCAGGCGATCCCGATTTAATCGGGAAAGCGAAGCAATCCAGTGCGGGATCAGCGCAATCATTCCAATCCAAAAACGGCAATTATATAGTTGGTTTTGAAAACCACGGCGGAAGGACTTATC
>CAZJRC010000002.1:22636-24503 GCA_964548495.1 uncultured Gammaproteobacteria bacterium
GACGCGTTGCCTTTCGCCAAAGTCATCAAAGGTTTTGGGAATAATGGTGAAGACGGCACAGAAGGAGTGGCATATAAAAACGCGATTGGATGTTATTTGCACGGTCCAATACTTCCAAAAAATCCGTCATTTGCTGATAGTCTTATCAGGAAAGCTCTTGAGATAAAATATAAAACAGAAATTAAACTCGCTCCGCTTGATGACAAATTAGAAAATAAGGCAAAAGGAGCCATCCTAAAAAAATTAAATATAATCTAAATATAATCTAATTAAGTATATCTTAAAAAGACATTGACATATTATAATTATTTGCTACGATAATTGATCGGATATTTAAAAACTATTTTAGAAGAATAAGTATGAGTTTTATTGAAAGATTTACAAAGAAACAATTAAAACAAGAGCTAACCATGATAACTAATGGTGAACTTAGAGAGATCGAACATAATGAATTGCGTAATATACTTGGTGCAAAGGTTGAAGTAAAGCTGCTGCCTGATTATGTAACGCCTGAGATAATAAAAAATCTTCATAGATTTGGGTTTAACAAGATAATTTATAGTAAAAAACTTCATGGATTAACAGATGCAGACTATATCAAAACTGAAGGAGTAGAAAATTGCCTTAAAGAAATAGAGCTTTTATATCCTAAATTAAGGATATATGAATCATTATCGAACAAAGAAAAAATTGATCATTCAATCCCAAGAATGCTCCAAAAATGGTATTTGCAAAATGTATTGAGCGGGAATATAAATATTTGTAATTCATCGGATGTTTGGTTGGCAATTGAAACAGTTCATAAGCCTGATTATAAAAGCAAATACATAGATACGCTTGTCGCTGATATGCTTAGATTGGATGGAGATAGATTTATAAAATCATGTGATGCAGTTGATGAAGCAATAGAAAAGGAAAAATCAAAAGTCTTAAGGTTGCTAGGACTTTCGGGAACACCAGCTACTTTACGCATGCTTGAAGCCGATGAATGGAATCAGACAGCAAATCGTCTAGGCTGGGGTAAGACAGATACTTGCGAATGGACAAATACAAAATATCGTCATCCTAATGGTCGTGTTGGCCGTGTGATAGCTGGTCACTCTAATTACGGTGGAGCTGGTTACGCTCGTGGGGCTTTTACTAATTACCAATCTGGCGGTGTAGGTTGGCGCGTCGCAATAGTATTAAATTATGAATAATTCGAGCATTTTTTATATTGTAAGACACGCGGAGACAAAGTTTAATGTAAGTAAAATATTGCAGGGACATCTGGATTCTTCACTCACAAAACACGGAGTTTCAGAGACGAAAAAGCTGGGTTTGCGATTCAAAAATATTAATTTTGATTTAGTATTTTCCTCAGATTTATTGCGGGCGAAGAGGACAGCGGAAATTATATTATTGGAGCGCGAACTCGCGGTACAGACAACTGCGGTATTGCGGGAAAGATTTTACGGAAAATTTGAAGGAAAATCCATAGAGACTTTGAAGACCTACCGCAAGTTGATTAGTAAATTAAAAGAGGAGGGAAAAGCAATACCGAAAAATAATTCTGTTGAAGCTGACGAAAATGTAATAAGCAGATTGATTACATTCTTGAGGGAAACCGCCATTGCCTACCCTAATAAAACAATTCTCGTTGTGACCCACGGCGGTGCGATAAGATTATTACTTCAACATTTAGGACAAAATCTAGAATTTGTTACTAATTTAGGATATGCAATTCTTGAAACCGACGGCGTTGATTTCGATATTAAACAGATGGAGGGAGTTATTTAATGTAGGATTTTTTACTATTTTCTTTATCAAAAAATATCGCTAGAGAAGTATCTCCTTTTATATTATTTTCGATTACAAAATCTACCCC
>CAZJRC010000002.1:24513-24833 GCA_964548495.1 uncultured Gammaproteobacteria bacterium
TAAAAATATATTGAAATTGGATTTAATTTATCGTCATTTCCCTCAATTATTAAATCATAATTTCCCGTCTCCGGTTTGGGGGCGTATAAAATCGAAATCGGTTTATTTTTATTATCGGGATTTTCCGGATCAGCAATCGATTGCTGCACATACGATTCTGCGACTTGATTTCCATTTTTATCTTTTAATTTTACGCTTATATCCGGATCAGCTATTATCTGAATATAACTCAAATCAGAAACTTTTTCCTCGAATACAATATTTTTATTTGACTGCTTATCATACATGAGTGAAAAAACTTTTTTGATGTTAACGTCAAG
>CAZJRC010000002.1:24863-27674 GCA_964548495.1 uncultured Gammaproteobacteria bacterium
CTTGCGTTCTGCGAAATGAATGTGGCTTCCAATTTGAAATTTTTTGAAGTTTCAGAACTTAATTCAATTAGATACTTTCCAGATTTCGGTTTAGCATACTCAAAAACAACTAATGCTTGGTTTTGTGTTGATGAACGTTTTTCATCTATTACACTGTCTGGTCCATAATCAATATAAGTTTTTCCAACGGAATTTCCCTCCTGATCTTTAACTGTAATATTTATTCCTTCGTTTATATTGAACGAAATATATGATGAATCCGAATTTTGTTTTTCAATTGGAGTATGCGTAATATTTTTTGTTTCAGAAATAATATTAGTTTTGGCAGACTGCTGTTGGGAATTACTTAATAAGCTAAAAAAGATCAATAAAAAAATTGCAATTGCGATAATTGGTAATCCAATATAAATAAATTTTTTAATTAAAATTTTTTTATTCCCCAAATCACTAGGAGATGCCGGATATGCTTTATTTTCTACAACTTGCTCAGCCTGTATATCCATTTAGAAATATTTAATTTTGCAATAACTTTTTAAGTTCATTGAAATCATATAATATAATATCTCTTGCCAATGGGCTTACAAATCCTATTGATCTCTTGTTAATAAGTCCTATAGCGACCTCAATCATTTTTTCTGCCGTTTTATCTTTTCCCAAATCATGCATTTTTTTTGCGTTATTTACTAAAGCAGTTGTACTTATCGCTACAGAAAAATGCAATAGATCAAGCTCCCTTAACTCCTTTATGTCTTCAATAGTACTATCAAAGGTAACGCCTTTTTTTATAGTTGATCCAGATGTTGATTGTCTATCAAAAGTTAGAATAAATGCTTCACTTGAATCCTGATCAATAATGCCTGTTGATGATTGAGCCATAATTTCTCCATTTTGTGTAATAAAAGTCGAGTCGAGTTGAAATGTTTTTTTAATTTCTGAGGTTAATACAACTTGATATGCGCCAGATTGAGGTTTTGCGAGCTCAAAAATAATTAGAGGAGAAGGGGTTGCATATAATAATCCTCCCTCTGTAGGATTACCTGGTCCATAATCGAGGTATGATTTGCCAACAATGTTTCCATTCTGGTCTTTTACAGTTATCCTTATTCCCTCATCAACTGCAAACGAAATATATGACATATCGGAGTTTGCCGGTAGAAATCGTCTCATAGAATCAGCAGTATCTCCATATGACGATAATGATATTCTATTATAGAATGGATCATTAATTATAAATTTGTCACTGCTATCTATTCCTTTAGCTATGATAAAATGCATACCTTGACTAGTATTTTCTTGCAAAATACCAGGTATTCCTTGTTTTAAATCGGTTAAAAGCCGCGAAGGGCTATAACTCCAATCATCGTCGACCTCAAGCGCATCATATTGAAAATCAGGATTTAAAGATTTTGCTTTACTGCCGATAGTAGCTGCAACCGCCCAATTTATACCAAGATTTCTGTTGTATCCATGATTTCGAGGGTCTTTTAACCACACATTAAGACTACCAGGATCAAGCAATTCTCCATTTGGAAGTTTGTTTATACCATAATACTTTAGAATCATCGCCACAGATGTTGTGGCACATCCGCATTGAGCCAATGTTGTACCGCAAGAAAATTGCCCAGCACTTGCATGATCAAACTCCTCCCTCTGCCACGGCTCTGCAGTCTGCTTCAATAAAGGAACATCAAGCGAAATATTCAGAGATGGGGCAGGATTTGAGTAGACAAAATTATCAATAAAATTACCTTGATCTAGACTTAAGCCTATTCTTGGATAACCATCTATATAATTGTTTCGTGCAGTAGCATTTGCAATTAAAATGTCGTCAATATAAGCGGTTAATTGTATTCCAATTACACACGCTCTAAAATTATGAATTCCTGGAGTCAGATTTCCGAGCGGTACTTCACTATTTAACCAACCTTGATCATCTGACATATGAAAATTTTCTTGATAACCCAATGGGTGATCTACTAAAAAATAGTAACCCGGCTGCGTATATAAATTCGGTATATCTTTTGCCCTTAGGTACAGTTCCTTCCTTCCAAGTAAAGGTGATTGAAAATCATAAGATGCGCATTGGTCAGTAAGACTAATTGGTAAACTAACACGAGTGGTGTCATCGGCATATAAAGCATTATTCTGAATATACGCTGAAGCATTAAAAACTAACCAATTATTGTTGTGTATGGCTAATGGAGTGCCGTTAATATCTGTAAAATTATCCGAGAATACAGTAGCTGCTAAAATATTAGTAGGGTATAGATAATATACGCAAAACAAAATTATAAAAGATATATGAAATATTGCTTTTTTATAAATTATTTTTTTACTATTGAAAGTCATTTTATCTACAATATAAAGTTTGATATATAAATTTATAAAAATCAAGTACTAAAAAATCCAGGCAATTACTAGCTCATCGCCAAGTCCCGTCGCTATACTACCCATATTGAAAATTAGCGGATAGGTAATATAAGTTGCTAGAAGAAAAAAAATAAAAAAAGCTATTAGACCTAATATAGAATATTTTTTAAATAATTTCATAATCAAAAAGCAATTCTAATTTCGTCTTCGATAATTTAATCATTTTAATCTCTTTCTTACCGGTGGAAGATAATTTGACCCGCTTATAACTCTTTTTCCAGTCTTTTGCTCCAGCTCCGTTCTGGCATTTTTAGCAATCCTTCCGCCTTTTTTGGCCGGAGTTTTATTTTCTTCCAACCCCTTTGTTTTCATAGTCTCCGCGATTTGCCGAGTGGACAATTCTGCCAAAGCGGTAAATACCAGTTCCGCATCCGTCATATG
>CAZJRC010000003.1:0-6612 GCA_964548495.1 uncultured Gammaproteobacteria bacterium
TCCTGGATGAGCAATCCATGTGCCATCATGTCCGGCCTTTACTTCTCTTAACTTGTCGGCAGTTACCTTCTCCATGGCTTTTTTGTTTGCTTCCGGATTTTTTAGAGGAATTTGGGCTGCCATGCCTCCCATGGCGTGAGCTCCACGACGATGGCATGTTTGGATGAGTTTATCTACATAAGCTTTCATAAAAGGAGCTGTCATAGACACCGAGTCACAGTCAGGCAATACAAAATTTGGATAATTTTTAAATGTTTTGATGAAACTAAAAAGATAATCCCAGCGGCCGCAATTAAGTCCAGCAGAATAGTCTTTAAGTTCATACAATATCTCATTCATCTCAAAAGCGGCGTTTATATGCTCAAGCAGACTTGTTGCCTTGATATTATCTTTTTTAACCCCTTTTATTTCTACCGCTTTGTCGAATACATCACTCCAAAGACGCGCTTCTTTGTGTCCCTGCATTTTTGGCAGATAGAGGTAAGCTCCAGTTTTTTTGTCTATCAAGCGATCTATATTGCCGAAAAAATACATCCCAAAATCTATAATACTTGCCGCTGCCGGTTTACCATCGATTAGAATATGTTTTTCCTCCATATGCCATCCCCTTGGGCGCATCATAAGAACCGCAGTTTTATCTTTTAGCAGATATTGCTTCCCTTCAGGGCTAATGTAATTAATTGACCCGCTAATAGCATCAATAAGATTTTGTTGGCCGTTGATAGTATTCTCCCATGTGGGACTATTGGAGTCTTCGAAATCTGCCATGAAATCATTGGCGCCGGAATTAAGCGCGTTGATGACCATTTTCCTGTCAGAAGCAGGCCCTGTGATCTCAATTCGTCTATCCCGAAGATCATGAGCAATCGGGGCAACTATCCACTCGCTTTCGCGAATCTCTTTTGTTTCTTTCAAAAAATCCGGTAATTCACCCGCGTCAATTCGTTCTTGCTTTTGATCTCGTTCATTAAGCAGCTTTAGACGTCCTGATCGGAACTCCCGTTCAAGTCTGGCGGTCGGTATAAGTACTTCAGGAGTAAGCACTCTCTTGGCTTCAGGAGTGAGAGGAACTGTAAATTCTATCCCGTTTTGCCGCAAGATGTCTGTATGTTGCAAACCTTCTTTCATTTTATTTGAACTGCAAGTCTTCCGTTGAACCTTTAAAGGCTGATCTTGTAGTGTCGGGATTGAATGTTTTATTTACTAAATCATAGAATTTAGTCCCAACCATTTCTTGATGCCTTGATCCATAAGTATATCCTTCTTTTTCAAGTTGTTTTTCTTCTTCTTGTAATTCAGCAACAGTGACCATACCGCTTTTGCGGAAATCTCTTGCAAATTCGAACGCGGTTTTTCTGCCAAAATGTTCCTGGGGCACAGTCACAAATTGATAGACATATCCTATTTTGGCTATTTCCTGCTTAAATATCAGTAACTCTTCATGGGAGAGTTGCGCCCATCTTTTTGACGGTGAGAGATTGTAGGCTTTTTTACCCGGGACACCTGCGGCAAATTGTCTTGCCTGTTCAAGTCCGACATTTTTAAATTCTGACCATATGAGCTCAGAATAGGGACGAAATTCATTTCCTCTGAATATAATATTTTCCATCGATTTATTTTTATCAAGAAGTAATAATCCATCAGGGGTTGTAATGAACTGGCCGTCCTCATCTCGCGGTATTTGCCCGTTTTCATCTCTTTTGATGAATTGCCTGTCTCTTTTATCGTAGATTCTGTGTAAGTAGTCAGCATTTTCGGCATCCGTGCGGGCTATAATAATTGTGGATGTGCCTTTTACATCTCTCGCGAGACCAGTTGCTCTTAGATGTATAACTGCCTCATGCGTTGGTCTTAAAATTTTGCCTCCGGTGTTGCCGCATTGTCTGACATCGGAAATTTGGTCCTCTATATGTACGACCGAAGCTCCAGCGTCTATATTGTCTTTCGTTAATTCAAATGTGCTTAATGGACCGCCATAGCCTGCTTCCAGATCTACAATTACAGGCACAAGCCAGTCTTTTGATACTTCGCCTGTTGCGGCATATTCGATTCGGGCTTCCTGTTTCAAAAAATTATTAATTGTCCTGACCAGACGAGGACCGCTGTCGCGGCTTAATAATCCAAAATCTGGTAATTTTTTCCCGTCGCTATTGGCGTTTGCTGACATCTGATGGCCGCTGACATATACAGCTTCAAGTCCTGCCCGGACGTATTCTACTGCTGTTTGGCCGTCCATAGCTCCCAGGGCTGAAATGAATTCCCCCTTTTTATTAATCGCATCCCAAAAACGATTTGCTCCCCGCTCGGCAAGAATATTTTTTTCATGATACGGGCCTCTGATTCTCTCTACTTGTTCGGCAGTGTATATTCTTTTGATTCCATCCCAGCGGGGAGATTCCCATTCTTTTTCTATCTGAGCTATGCGTTTTTTGGCGTCTCGGGATAGTGTCGGTCTTGGCTTGACTTCTTCTCCGATCGCGTCCAAGACTTGCTTGTGTTCTTCTGATAATTGCTTTATTGGATGATGTAGTGTTTCTTTGCCCATAGACTTATTTTTATTTTAAAATTTTCTATAAAAACCATTATATGGAATAATAATTTATTAAGTCAACAACTAAAAAGCTGATAAAAATTATGACAAATTACTGACAGTTAGTTGGAAGAGGATAGTTAAAATAATACTAAATACTTAGAGAGAATTTATTATTTGCAGTACCGGCTCCGGATGGAGTCCGGATGGATCTGTGTGCCCCGCGTTGAGTGTCTCCGCGGCAGCTGTCAATCCATCTCTGACCTGCAGCCAATTTGATTCAGGATGGGAGTTGATATATAATGCGGCTGCTCCTGCTACATGCGGCGCGGCCATGCTGGTGCCGCTTAGTATATTATAGCCTCCATTCTTCCAGGTAGAATAAATTGAAACGCCAGGAGCTCCCAGATCGACCACATTGCCATAATTACTGAAATTGGCAAATGTGTCGTCTGCGCCATAGCTAGTTAATGGCCCTAAGCCGTAAGGTAAACCGTCAGAGTCTACTAAAGCAGATACTGTTATAACGGTGTCATCATAAGACGCAGGTACTTGGGTGCTTGCGTCTGTATTGCTATTGCCAGCTGCCGCGATATAAGTAATTCCTGCCGCAGTTGATTTACAAATGGCTTTGTGAAGCGCGTCGTTATTGCTGTTGCCGCAATTGTTGTCATTATTGCCTCCTCCGCCGAGACTCATATTTGCTACTTTGATGTTGTATTTGGTTGCGTTGGCTGTCGCCCAGTCAATTCCGCAAATTACGGATGACCAACTGCCAGAGCCCGCAGAATTCAAAACTTTTATCGCGATAAGTTTTGCTTCAGGAGCTACGCCTACTACTCCTGTAGAATTATTTAAGGCGGCGATTGTACCAGCAACGTGACTTCCGTGACCGTTGTCGTCATTTCCATTTTTCTTTCCCCGGATACAACTGTAGTTTGCTACTATGTTGGCTTGTAAATCAGGATGTGATAGGTTTATGCCAGTGTCAATCACTGCGACTCCTATACCGGTTCCTTTATTAGTGCTTGCTGAAGATGAAGCATTTATTCGATTGATTCCAGTAGGAGTTGTTTGCGCGAATGAATTAATTATCTTATCTTCTGATATGAATAAAACTCTCGCGTCACTTTTAACTCTGTCGAGTTTTGCTTGAGGGATCACAGCGGAGAAGCCTTTGAGCGCGTTGCTGTAAAAATGATCAATAGATAAACCATGTGTCCTAGCTATATCGCTGGCAGATTCCTGCGCATTTTCTATATTGTCTTTGAACACGATAATGAATTTATCAGGAATAATATCTGACTGTCTCTGAGCTACAACTGTAAATGATGACTGAAAAAGGAGCGCACTTGCTACAATAGTAAAAATAAATAGAGCGCAAAAAAGAGTAGTTCTTATTTTATCCGCAAAAATAGTGAACATATTCTTAATTATATAATTATATATCAGGGATATTGTAAAAGTCAAACGGATTATCGCTCCAATATATGTTCTGTGTATGCTCGCTTTAAATCCAAGAGCCTCCTGCGACATCTTAGTTTGTTTTTTAAGCTGTCTAAGCCTTTTTTCGAACTTTTTAGGAATGTTTGTCTGAGACATAATACCCCTTAGAGTATTATTTTGTAGTCAATAACTCTACAGACGATAACTAGCATTTTCTTAAATTTTGAAGCTAATTCAAGCTTTTTTAAGATTTCATGAGGTTAAAATAGGGCTTTGAGGGTAAAAATTGTGTATGTTGAGGGCGTGCTACGAATGATTCCCATCAAGCTAAATAGGGAATACGGTCACCATGAGGCGTCCGTCTTGGCTGCGGAGCTAGGATTCGAACCTAGAATCGCGCTGATCCAAAGTCAGGCGTGTTACCATTACACCACTCCGCATTTATCAATAATTGCTTCAATCCAAGCACTAATCCTTCTATTTAAATTTGTACTCTTTTTAACTTTTATTCTTAAAAGTCCGTAATATTCATTACCTACATTTTTTCTTTTAGTATTGGTTTTGTCTTTTTTCAAATAGATTTTATCAAAATTGCTCAGGGGAAATCCAGTCTTAGATGCCCAGTATTTTTTTACTTTAGACAATCTATCGTGTGAGCTTTCATGAATATATATATCAAAAGTTATTCTTTCTATGGTTATTTTTATGCATTTTTTTAACCATAGTAAGAAAATTTTATTCATGTAAGCATCTGAATTGCTGAAAATTATTCCCTGACTTATATTATGCTGCTTACTTTTTGAACCTTCTGCCCAATAAAGCATGACACCCATTAAAAATAATTCATGTTGGGATATTGCAGTTATTTCTTGATAAGCGTTTTGTTTAATTAGAAATGTGCTATCAATTCTTTGTTGTCTGCGGGTTTCCCAACCGCGTTGCATAGCGGCTAATTTCTTTTTTGTTAGTCGCTGTTTTTGTATTTTTGCTAATTGAACTGATCTTAACCAAAGAGATAGCGTAGATTTAGCTACTGGAATTTCTTTTAAAATTTCAGAATACGAGAAACCATTTTTTCTCATATTAATAGCCGCTTTTTTTATTTGCGATTTCATGAACAAACCACTAATGATCTAGTATGACACAATATGGTTTTGTTATCAAGCGGGAAATAGCGGATGAAATTTACTATAGCTATAATTGTTTGAGGTCTTGATCTATGGTTGTGAAGTCTTCATCGATATTTTCTTCAAGGTTAATTTCATTTACTTCTTGTTCTTCCGAAACAGTAATGTTTGGCGTGGGGGAAGTAATATCATAAGGAGTTGCTGTTGGAGTGTAAGGGAGGGGAGGCGACTCTTTTTTATTTGAGGGAACTAAGAACGCGACAATCGCAAGTATTATAATTATCGCAAGAAGTACAAACAATAACGTCGGTGATTGTTTGTTTACAGGCGTGCTTGTTTGTACAGGCTCCTGGTTTTGGTCTTTAGTAATTGGTGTTTGTCCACCAGTTGTGATCGTATCGGAACCAGTCGGTGTATTGTTAATTGGTTTGTCCATATTTTTAAAGACTTATTGTTGGTGTTTGTTTCCTCAATTTTGTTAACTCTGCTTCCGCGTTTTTAATCGCGTTGTGAAAGTCAATTAAAGTTTGATGTGTTGTCTTGAGATCGGTTCTTAGCTGTTCAATTACAGGGCTAATTGTTTGACCCAACGATGATTCGTCAGTTATTTCAGCAATATATTCTTTGTCTGCTTGTGAATTTATAGCATTTTCCGCCGCGTCTTTAGCTTTTTCAGCGGCAGCTATTGCTTCTTCCGCTGAGGAGACGTCGATACCTTTTGTTTTCAACTCATTGACTTTATCTGAAATTTTGTCAAGCTGGTTATCAAGCTTATTAAGTAGTTCGGTCATACGATTTGTGCGATTTGTATTTATGTCAGACAAGTTAGAATCTATACGTTCAACAATAGTTTTTTTGTGTTCATCGCGGAGCGATTGCAGTTTATTTTTAAATTCATCTCTTTTTTGTTTATACAAATCTTTTTGAGTTTGCCAATCTGCTTTGATAGTTTGTATCGCATCTTTGCGCTTTTGCATCATCTCAGTTTTTTCCATTTGCGTTGTGATCTTTAGGGTTTTCATCTCTTCACGGATTTTCGCGGCAGAGGTAGATTCGGACTGTTTTGCTATGGCAGGAAACGCAGGAAGAGCAATAAAAAGGATTATTAATATAAAGATACGTAAAATCTTCATCTATTTTAATTGAAGCATTTTAAAAGACAGATGTCAATAGATTTAAAAGGATTATTTTTTTCCAAGGTGGATTAGGGCTTGTTTGGCGGCTTTTTCCTCAGCGGCTTGTTTGGAATGACCGCTCCCTTCGCCTACTTTTTGGTTTTCTATAAAAACGCCGATGGTGAAGTGTTTGGCGTGGGCGGGGCCTTCTTCCTTGAGTACTTTATAGACTGGAGAGTTTTGTTTTTTTGCCTGTACTTTCTCCTGCAGTAAACTTTTTGGGTCTTTAAATTCTTTTTTTTCAACATATTCGTTTATGTGAGGGATTATAGTCGCGGCCAAAAATTTCTTGACAGCAGTAATATCCTGGTCAAGAAAGAGCGCTCCGATGTAT
>CAZJRC010000003.1:6622-9261 GCA_964548495.1 uncultured Gammaproteobacteria bacterium
TCAAAGGCGTTGGCAAGTAATGATTCATTTTCGCGCCCACGGGATTCTTCTTCTCCTTTTGAAAGCAATAAGTATTTTCCAAAGTCATGCAGTATGGCTTCTTTGGCTAAACATTTTGTGTTCACTACCAATGAGCGTAAATTGGTAAGAATTCCCTCATTAAAATTTGGATATTCAAAGTAGAGGTGGTCGGAGACTACAAAAGACAGAATGCTATCGCCCAGAAATTCAAGTCTTTCATTTGACTCCATTGGCTTCTTTGTTTCATTTAAATAAGAGCGATGAGTAAATGCCTGGGTGAATAATTTTTGATTTTTTAGTTTAGGTAAGCTTTTCATGCATTATTATTTTACCAAGAACACCATTGACAAAGCCTGGACTTGAATCACTGCTATATTCTTTGGCTAATTCTACGGCTTCATCTATAATCACGTTTCGCGGCTCTTTCCGCTCTATCATAATTTCAAAAACGGATAGTCTCAGAATAGCCAGATCGACACGATTTATTTTGTCGACAGGGAATTCAGGTGCTGCTTTTTGAATTTGGCTGTCAATATAAGCAATATGCTTTATAATTGTTTTTGTATATTCTGAAACTTTTTGATTATGAAACTGCAGTTTAAATAATTCTTTAATTATAAGTTGTCTTCTTTTGTGTCTTGGGTCTTGCCTGGTCTTCATGCAGTTGTCTGTTTTTTAGGTGTCTTTACTGCTTTGACAAGTCGTCCTTTGTAGTATCCACATTTAGCGCAGATGCTATGCGGAAAGGCCTGGCTCCCACAATTTTTACAAATTATTGTTTGTTGGGGCGTTAATTTAATGCTTGCTCTGCGCTTGCCTTTTCTTTCTCTCGAATGTCTTCTTTTTGGTTCGTGCGGCATATTTGTTTATATTTTACTTCATATTTGTTATTCTTGCAAGGGTTTTGACCTTATACTATAATCAAGCTCGCGATTATTATGGAGAGATCAGCGCCTTGGTTTACTGTAATTAATATACTATCAGATTTGGTTGTCTATAATCATTATGGTTTCAATGAATTCTTGCAGAAGCTTATTAAAGTTGTTAATCAGGTTATTCCGGTTGACGCGTGTTTGATTTATTTCTATGATTCAGAGTTGAAGAGACTTATTTTGGTTGGCTCAAAAAAGCGGCACGATAAACTCCTGGGACACATAATTATGAAAAAAGGAGAGGGTATTACAGGCTGGGTTGCCGCGCATGAAAAAACTGTGGTTCTCGAGAAAGAGGCTTATAAAGATTCACGATTTAAGTTTTTTAAGGAATTACCGGAAGATAAATTTGAAGCCTTTTTATCGGTACCCATAAGCAGTGATCGTGGTGTTATCGGAGTTATTAATCTTCAGAACATACTCCCCTATTATTTTTCTAACGAGCAGATTCAAAGTATTGAGGCTATAGTGAAGATCATATCGTCGGCATTCGCAAATATTGTATTGGAAAGAAAGGTTGGCCGATTGCAAAATAAATTACAGGAGAGGCAGGTTATAGAGGAGGCAAAGGGATTATTGACGCAGGCGCGACATTTTAGTGAAAGCGAGGCATATAATTATATACGGAAAGAAGCGATGGCAAAGAGGAAAACTATGAAAGAGATCGCGGAAGCAGTGATATTGGTGTTGAAATGACACTTAGTCAGGAGAGACTTTTTTTTGAGTAATATTTTTGACTTTTTTTTCAAGCAGAGGATAGTTTGATAGATAAGGGAAGATTTCATCTGCGGCTTTTTTGGCCTCTTTGATAAGATTGGCATTAGAAAAAGAAGCGACTTTTAATTTGGGGATTCCATGTTGGGCTGTGCCGTGTAAATCGCCCGGGCCGCGAAGACGAAGATCAAGTTCCGCAAGTTCCGCTCCTATATTGCTTGACTCGAGGGCTTTGAGGCGGTTTGTAGTTTGTGGATTTTGTGCTTCGGAAAAGAGCAGGCAGTATGATTGTTTATCTCCTCTGCCTACTCTGCCTCTGAGTTGATGAAGTTGGGCCAGTCCGAAACGTTCCGAGGCTTCGATCATAATAATAGTAGCATTCGCGCAGTCAATACCAACTTCGACCACTGGTGTAGCGACAAGAATATCCAGCTTTTTATTTTTGAAATCCCGCATAACATTATCTTTTTCAATAGGTTTTAATTTGCCATGCAGTAAACCAAGCCGTAAATCAGGATATACATTTTTCCGCAAATGATCGTATTCTTTGGATGCAGCTTTGACGGTTTGCATGGATTCAGATTCTTCGATGAATGGACAGATGATAAAAGCCTGAGAATCAGTGTTCGTAATTTGTTTTTTGATCCAGTTATATGCGGCCCCCCTTTTTTCTGGCGGTATAACCCAGGTTTTTATTTTCTTGCGGTTCAGCGGCATTTCGTTGAGATATGAGAGATCTAATTCTCCGTACATAGTGAGGGCGACAGTGCGGGGAATAGGGGTCGCGGTCATGGTCAGTAAATGAGTGCTTTTGCCTTTTTCGCGAATGGCGTTTCTTTGTTCTACCCCAAAGCGCTGCTGTTCGTCAATGACAACGAGAGCAAGCCGGTTGAATTTGATTTTTTCATTTAAGAGGGCATGGGTGCCGACGAGGATATTAAAATTAAAATTTGTAGATTTGTGGTATGAGAT
>CAZJRC010000003.1:9288-17140 GCA_964548495.1 uncultured Gammaproteobacteria bacterium
CAGTTGGTTTTTTGCTTCCTGTTATTAATTCAACTTTGACTCCAAAGGAAGACAGAAGTTTAGAGATAGTATTGAAGTGTTGAACTGCCAGGATTTCGGTAGGGGCTAAAAATACCGATTGATAATTATTTAAATATGCCGCGTAAATAGCAATAGCCGCGACAACTGTTTTACCGCTTCCTACATCTCCCTGTAATAGCCTATTCATTCGTTTTTTTTGCTTGAGGTCTTCCAGAATTTCCACAACCGCTTTTTGCTGAGCGTTGGTTAATGTAAATGGAAGTGAGGTAATAAATTTGTCCAGCTCTTTTTGATATTTTTCTATTTCGAGAGGGATTCCAGTGTTGTTTTGCTGCCAAACACTTCGCCTTTTGAGACTAGTAAGTTGAAGCAGAAATAATTCGTCAAAACTTAGGCGCTGTCGGGCAAGGGAGGCATTTTCAAACGTTTGAGGGAAATGGATTTCCCGAATAGCTTGCGGGAGAGACATGAATTTAAATTGATCAAGAATTTTTTTTGGTAAATATTCTGTCATTTCAGTTTTATATTCAAGAAGTAATTTGTGAATTTGGCGGCGAAGCCATTTGGAGGAAATGCCTTTTGTTTCCGGATATACCGGTATTAAGCGTCCCGTATGTATCGGTATGGACGAGTCGTACAAAATTTCAAATTCAGGCGATTGAAGGACAAATTTGTTTCCTGCCCCCTCTACCCTACCCGATACTGAGACGCGAGTGTTCTTGGTAAGGGTTTTTATGAGGAATGGTTGGTTGAACCAGATTAGTTCAATTTGTCCGCTGTCATCGGTTATGATTGCTTTTTGAATTGTTCTGATTCTCGCGCTTTTCAGATATTGGTTTTTGATGTCAATGATTTGTCCTTGAATAGTGACAATTTCGCCTGGTTGGACTTGGGCGATTTTTGAAATAACAGAATAATCTTCATAACGGCTTGGTATGTGATATAGGAAATCTAACAAGGTATTGATGCCTAATTTTTCCAGTCTTTTGGAATAAGTTTTTAATATTTTATTATTTGATTGCGATAGGGGGGCTTGCAGAGTCATGATATTTGAATTATAGCATTTCAGAGCTTGTGTTTATTTAACATTGACAATTAGCTTGACAATTAGCTTGACAATTGTAACTGAAATATTTACAATTAATACATGTTTGTGCCCAAATATAGTCTTACCTCAAAAATATTAAACAATATAAATGAAATAGAACGGCTTTATGGGAGACTTGAGGGCATGAAAACGCCGCAAAGCCTGCTTCTCAATCTTGAGCGGGATAATCTGATTGAATCGTCCTTTGCCTCAAACAGCATTGAAGGCAATCCTCTCTCTAAGCCCGCAGTCACAAATTTGATATTGAATGACAGGACGCCGGTAAACCGCGATGAAAAAGAGGTCGTAAATTATTTCCGGATTCTCAAAGCACTTGAAGAAAGGACAAGTGAACTGTTGGACTTAGAACTAATCTTGAGTATTCACGCACAGCTTATGAAAGGCGTAGACGATAAGATAAAAGGAGAGATAAGAAATAAGGAGATATTTGTAGGCAACCGCGAAGGCAGCGGTGAATTAAACATAAAGCATGAACCTCCTTTTCATGATACTGAATCTATAAAAAAAGCCTTAATTGAATTGACCGACTGGTTCAAAATCAGTCCGGATATGCCTATGCTTAAGGCGGGAATATTTCATCATCAATTCGTGTATATTCATCCGTTTGAAGACGGCAACGGAAGGACATGTCGGCTCCTGACTGCGCTTATATTCCTCAAGCATAACTATTTGATCAATAAATATTTTGTTTTGGATGATTATTATGATATTGACCGCGATAATTACTCCGATAGCCTGCATAGCGCGGACAATGGCAACCAAACCGAGTGGCTAGAATACTTCACTGACGGTGTGAAATATTCATTGCAAAGTATGCTTTCCCGCGTAGAAACAGGCGTCAGTCAACTTGGGTTTAGCATAAGGCCAACTCCCAGAGAGGCAGAGGCGTTGAAAATAATACAGCAATATAGGGAGTTAAATACAGCAGACTTGGTAGGTGAATTGAAAATTACAAGACAGCAGGCATTTAATTTACTTAAAGCATTGACGGAAAAAGGGTATATAGAGAAAAAGGGAACCACGAAAAATAGTTTTTATGTGATAAAAATGTAGGTCATACCGAAAATTTCCATACAAGATTTATGTCAAAATTTCAATTATCTCTTCCAAAACAAAGTATCTGGGTCGGAAGAAATGATGGCGGAGAATTAGACAGATTTTTTAACAATGTGACATGCGCAAATGTATCAAAAGTTGAAAACAAAAGCTTCTGCATCGTTGGTTTTGAATGTGATGAGGGCATAAAAAGAAATTTGGGCAGGATCGGAGCAAGCCGCGCGCCCGATGAAATCAGGAAAAAGTTAGCGTCGCTTCCGTTTCACGCAAATGCAAAAATTTTTGATGTCGGATCGATATGCTGTATTGATAATAATTTAGAAAAAGCTCAAAAAGACCTTGAGAAAATTATTTCACGGGTTTGCCGGAAAGCGGTAACGGTTGTTATCGGTGGCGGGCATGAATTGATGTGGGGTCATTATAGTGGTCTTTTTGAAAATTATAAAGATATTTCTATAATAAATATTGATGCGCATTTTGACATTCGTCCTACAGAGAAAGAGATTGGAACTTCTGGAACATCATTTTATCAAATCGCTCAAAATAATAAAAAACGAAATATTCCATTTAAGTGCTTGACTATCGGTATACAACCTGAAGGCAATACCCCGTTTCTTTTTAATTTATCAAAAGAGCTCGGGGTTCAATACATTCTCGCAGAAAAAATACATATAAATGACCGAGAGTTTAAAAAAGAATTGAAAAATTATATAAGTAACAGTAAAAAAATATACGTCAGTATTTGTATGGATGTTTTTGCCCAACCTTTTGCCCCAGGAGTCAGCGCACCGTCTCCTTTGGGATTATTTCCTATGCAGGTTATTGATGTAATTAAAATACTTGGGGAATCAAAAAAAGTTATCGGGTTTGATGTCGCGGAAGTTTCTCCCAGATTTGATTGCGATGGTACAACTGCCCGACTCGCGGCGCAGCTGATTGCAACCTTTGTAAGTAATTACAGATTTTTATGAAGAAAAATAAAATCTGGTTAAAATTCAATATTGCCACGATGGCAGGTACTACTCCATATGGCGAAATAAAAGATGGAGCGCTCGAGGTTAAGGATGGCAGGATAATTTGGATTGGTGAATCGAAGGATCTTACAAAAGAGCAGATAGCCCGATCGGAAATAATCAAAGGAAATGGAGAATGGATCACGCCCGGTTTGATAGACTGCCACACTCATCTCATATATGCTGGAAACAGAATTAACGAATTTGAGATGCGTTATAAGGGAGTAACTTATGAAACAATAGCAAGGATGGGAGGAGGAATCATATCTACAGTAAATAAAACAAGAGGCGCATCAGAAATAGAATTATTCCAGAGCGCAAAGAAAAGATTGAAGACATTACTTTATGATGGAGTTACAACTGTTGAAATAAAATCCGGTTATGGGCTAGATACAGAGACTGAATTAAAAATGCTTAATGTTGCAAAAAAATTGGAAAAAAACTTGCGTATTACTATCCAAAAAACTTATATGGGCGCGCACACAATACCGCCGGAGTTTAAGGGAAAAGAAAATGAATATGTGGATTTAGTCTGCCAGAATATAGAAAAATTTAAAAAACTTGGCTTGATTGATGCAGTCGATGTTTTTTGCGAAAAAATCGCATTTAATATTGAGCAAACGGAAAAAATATTATTCTGCGCTAGTAAATTGGGGATACCTGTCAAGGTACACACGCAGCAGTTAAGCGATATGGGAGCAGTTGAACTCGCGCTGAAATACAACGCTTTGTCCGCAGACCACTTGGAATATCTTTCTGAGAAAGGAGTTAAAGTGCTTGCTCAAGCGGAAACGGTTGCTGTTTTACTTCCCGGGGCATCATATTTCTTACAAGAAAAACAAAAACCTCCGGTCGCGGCGCTTAGGAAATATGGCGTTCCGATTGCTGTCTCAACGGACTTAAATCCGGGAACTTCTCCTGTTAATTCTCTTTTGGCTGTGATGAATATGGCTTGTGTTATCTTTGGCTTAACACCGGAAGAAACTTTGAGAGGTGTAACGAGGAATGCTGCCAAAGCACTAGGATACTGGGATATTGGAACTCTTGAGTTTGGGAAAATAGCAGATTTTGTTGTGTGGGAGATAAGCCATCCAGCTGAACTTTCATACGGGATAGGTATGCATCCACGAAAAAAAGTAATAAGAAGGGGGAAAGTATATGATAATTAACGATAAGCCCATTACTTATTTGACTATTTATCACGCCGTTATAAAAAAAGAAAGAATTTATATAGCTCCTGAGCAAATGAAAAATCTTGCAATTCAGAGAAAGTTGATCGAAAAGAGTTTAATCAAAGACAAAGATCCTATCTATGGGATAAATACAGGCTTTGGCGCATTAAAGAATGTAAAAATCAGTTTCAAAGACATTTCGCAGCTTCAGCAAAATCTTATTAATTCTCACGCGGTTGGAGTCGGCAGTCCATTTCCTGCGGAGTTAGTTCGTGCCATGATGATAATTCAACTCATCTATCTTTCTAAAAACCACTCAGGGATAAGACCGGAAGTATTAATGAAAATGATAGATCTTCTAGATAATAATATAATACCTGTTGTCCCTGAAAAAGGATCTGTAGGCGCAAGCGGTGATTTAGCCCCTTCTTCCCATATTGCTTTAGTTCTTACCGGTGAGGGCGAAGTATGGTATGAGAATAAAATTATTCCTGCTGAATCTGCTTTAAAGGCTGTCGGTATAGTTCCTATAAAACTTGAGGCAAAAGAAGGATTGGCTCTTATTAATAACACTGCTGCCATGTGCGCGGCTTCTGTTTTCGCTATGGCTCGTGCACATTATCTCTCAGATATTGCGAACGTAGCAGGAGCTCTTAGTGCACAATCTTTGCTGGCGACTCATGACGCATTTGATGAAAGAATTCATAAGCTGAAAAGCCATAAAGGCCAAATTTTTGTTGCTGAAAGGATGCGAAAGCTTTTAGCAGGAAGCAGCATGATTGATAAAAAAAGAATCCAGGACCAGTATTCAATCAGATGTATTCCGCAAGTTCACGGGGCAATAAGGGATGCTGTTAATTATGCTGAAGGAGTAGTTAATACTGAATTAAATTCCGTTACCGATAATCCTTTGTTTTTTACACAAGGAGGAAAGATTGAGATTATTTCAGGCGGCAATTTTCATGGCGAAGCGATTTCATTGGCTATGGATACGCTCCGAATTGCAGTTTCAGAGCTTGCCAATATAGCAGATAGACGAATATTTTCTCTTTTGGATCCTGCATTAAATTTTGGCTTACCGGCTTTTTTGGCAATGAATCCCGGTATTAACTCGGGGTTGATGGTGTTACAATATACGACGGCTTCGCTTGTTTCTGAAAATAAAATTCTTTCTCACCCGGCTGCCGTTGATTCTATACCGACCTCTGCGAATGTGGAAGATCATGTTTCGATGGGTACTATTTCTGCCAGAAAAACTCTGGAAGTTTTGGAAAATGTAACGTATGTTTTGGCGATAGAGTTGATAGTTGCCTGTCAGGCGTTAGATTTCAGGCTTAAAGCAGGAAAGCAATTGTCAAAAGAGACGTTAAAGGTTTACAAAAAAATAAGAAGTGAAGTTCCTTTTTTTGAAATGGATCAACAGTACGGCCAATCAATTAAAAAAATTGTCAATATGCTTGTGGAAATGGAAATCTGATGAATATTATAAATAGATTTCAAAAAACTATACTTGAGGGGATCCCATCGCATTTGCCAAAACCTAAACCGTATGACAAAAATGTCAACCATGCGCCTAAAAGAAAGAATATTTTGTCAGTAAGAGAGAAAAAATTGGCAATTAAAAACGCGCTTAGATATTTTCCCGTAAAGTTTCATAAAGTTTTGGCGAAGGAATTTGCCGATGAACTCCACGCGTATGGGCGGATATATATGTATAGATTCCGGCCGAATTACAAAATTCATGCGAGGAAAATAAGCGATTTTCCCTATAAATCACAGAGCGCAGCAGCGATAATGTTGATGATAAGTAATAATTTGGATTATGTAATAGCTCAGCATCCCCATGAACTTATCACGTATGGGGGCAACGGGGCTGTTTTTCAGAATTGGGCGCAATATCTTCTGACTATGAAATATTTAGCTACTATGACGGATAAACAAACTCTTGTTTTATATTCTGGTCATCCTTTGGGATTATTTTTTTCGAGTAGCGATGCTCCGCGTGTTGTAATTACCAATGGTATGATGGTGCCTAATTATTCAAAGCCAGATGACCTGGAACGGTTTAATGCGCTTGGTGTTACGCAATACGGACAGATGACAGCGGGTTCTTTCATGTATATCGGACCACAGGGGATTGTGCACGGCACAACAATAACCATTTTAAATGCAGGAAGGTTGAGAGGATTTGATGATTTATCGGGAAAGTTATTCGTTTCTTCAGGGCTTGGAGGTATGTCCGGAGCGCAGGCTAAAGCAGCGGTAATTGCAGGAGCAATCGGGGTTATTGCAGAAATCAATCCTAAGGCAATTGAAAAACGTTTCATCCAAGGCTGGGTAAACGAGGTGTATAAGGATTTGGATAAGCTGCTTGAAAGAATAAAATCAGCAAAGCAAAATATGGAAGCTGTCTCTTTGGCATATCAGGGCAATATTGTAGATTTATGGGAAAAGCTTGCAGGTGTAAATATGAAAGTTGAATTAGGCTCTGACCAGACCTCGCTTCATAATCCTTATGCCGGCGGTTATTATCCTGTTTCTTTGACACTGGAAGAGGCAAATAAAATAATGTCTGAGAATCCGAAAAAATTTGAAGAGGAAGTTCATAAATCGTTAAGGCGTCAGGTAACAGCTATAAATTAACCGCAAATGGAATGTATTTTTTCGATTACGGTAATGCTTTCCTGCTTGAGTCATCACGGGCAGGCGCCGATGTAGTTAAGATAGACGGCAGTTTTATGTATCCGTCATACGTTCAGGATATTATGGGGCCGATGTATTTCGATTATGGCTTTGGTCCTTTTCGTTGGGTCTGTACCTCTTCTAACCCTCAAGATCTCGCAAAAACCGATGAAATAGCGGCAAACGTTTTAGAAAAGATAGTAAAGAGCGCACCGCTTCAGACAAGACGGCAGATTAAGGATAATATTGCATGGATAAGAGCAGCGGGAAAAAACAATCTTGTCGTCGGGTCACAAGCAAGGATTTTGTATGCGGATTGCGAGGGAAGGATCAGAATTGCATCGAAATTTAACAAAGCAATTAAGAAGGGATTAATAACAGCGCCGATTGTTTTGGGAAGAGATCATCATGATGTATCAGGCGCGGATTCGCCTTATAGGGAAACCTCAAATATTTATGACGGATCCTCATTTACGGCAGATATGTCTGTACAAAATATTATCGGTAACGCTTTTAGAGGCGCCACCTGGGTTTCTATACACAATGGCGGAGGGGTTGGCTGGGGTGAAGTAATAAATAACGGTTTTGGCCTGGTATTGGATGGTACTAAGGAAGCTGAAAAAAAAATAAAAGCTATGATATCTTGGGATGTTACCAATGGACTAGCAAGAAGAGCTTGGGCAGGAAATGAAGGAGCGATTTTCAGTGTTCAAAATGCAATTAAATCAGATAAAAACTTGCAAATCACCATGCCGTATATCTTTAATGGCAAGTGACAGATTATAAAGTAAGATATGGGA
>CAZJRC010000003.1:17150-19615 GCA_964548495.1 uncultured Gammaproteobacteria bacterium
CTAATAGGAAAAGAATTTTGTCTTGTCAAAAGCTTGATGTTTGCGAAAAAGATCCATACCAGATTTATTATAATGAATTAATTTTCAATTTACAATTTTCAATGAAATTACAATGATTCAATTTTCAATTTGTATTTTGATAAATTTGTGTTTGCCTACTTTTAAAAGCCCTTCTTTAATTTTTGCTTCTGAATTAGATACTTTTTCATCGTTTAAGGAGACAGCGTTTTGATTTATAAGCCTTTTAGCATCTGATTTGCTTTCAGCGAGTTTTAATTCAATTAAAATATCAATAATTGATAGCGACTTGCTTGCGATACGCATTGTTAAAATTTCGTCTGGCAGTTGTTTTTTTTGGACGGTTTTTTCGAAAGTTTCCTGAGCGTTTGTTGCCGTATCTTTATTATTGAGCTGTTTTACTATTTCAAAGGCAAGTTGCTTCTTGTAGTTAATTGGATTTTCGTCTTTGAGCATATTGTTTTCTATATTTTTTATTTCATTCAATGGGATATCAGTCAGATACTCCAATCCTTTTAAAATAATATCGTCCGGCAGAGCCATGATTTTGCCGAATAAATCTTTCGGATCGTCAGTTAGTGCGATAACATTTCCTTCAGATTTACCAATCTTTTGCCCATGAACATCTGCGAGCAAAGGTGTAGTCATTACAAATTTATCTTTATGCAACATGTGGCGCATAAGTTTTCTTCCCAACATCATGTTAAACATTTGGTCTGTGCCTCCGATTTCAAGATCGACGTTTAATACTACACAGTCATAAGCCTGCATCACGGGATAAAAAAATTCATTCATATAAATATCTTCTTCTTTTTTTAATCTTTCCTGAAACAGATCTCTTTCAATAACCTGATTGACACTTAACAGGCGAGTTATTTTAATAAATTCCAAGGCGCTAAGTTTTCTTAGCCAATCACCGTTGAATTTTATTTCAATAGGATTTTCACCATCAAAGCGTAATATTCTTCCGGCTTGTTCTTTATAAGTTTTGGCATTTTCAAGAACCTCTTCGCGACTTAATACTTTACGCGCGGTTGTTTTTCCAGAAGGATCCCCTATTGTACCAGTAAAATCACCTATCAGGAAAATTACATGATGACCCAAGTCTTGCCATTGTTTCAGTTTTTTCAATCCAACCATATGGCCTATGTGAAGCTGTGATCCTGTCGGATCAAAACCCTGATAAAGCCTGAGTTTTTTTCCGCTTCGTAAAATTTTTTCAAGTTCTTCTTTAGCAGGATAAATATGGTCGACTCCTCTTGTAAGTATTTCTTCGATTTTGTCCATAATAAAATTGTTGAATGACAGGTCTTAGAGTGAGTATAGCACAAAAAAGCGCTGGTTTGGTATAATATATAGACTTTTATGGATTATAAATCTTCCAGAAAACGCGCGGATACAACCTTTAGAGTTTCTCGAAGGAGAAGGTCCAGATTTGGAATTTCATGGCTTTTGACTCTAAATAGGATTCTAGTTATTTTTTTATTCGCGATTGTCATTGGCATTATTTCAGTGCCGGTGCTTTTTCTATGGTTCGGCCGTGATTTGCCTACACCGGGGAAATTGGTGACAACAAAGTATAAAGACGCGACAAGAATTTATGACAGGAAGGGCGTGCTGCTCTACTCCGTATATCAAGATGAAAATAGAACTTATGTCAAGCTTTCCACTATCCCAAAAGTTCTTCAAACCGCCACGATTTCGATAGAAGACCGTGATTTTTATAAAAATAGCGGGTTTTCCCCTATGGCGTACTTGCGGGTAATTAAGAATTTTTTTGAAGGCCGCGGTTTGACAGGGGGTTCGACTATCAGTCAACAGTTGGTTAAAAATGTGCTTCTGTCTCCTGAGCGAAGTTTGGCCCGTAAAATTAAAGAGCTTATTCTTTCGATTCAAGTTAATCAGAAATACAGCAAGGATGAGATTTTGGAGATGTATCTGAATAATATTCCTTATGGAGGTACCGCGATTGGCGTGGAGGCTGCCAGTGAGATGTATTTTGGGAAAAAAGCAAATAAACTTAATTTGGCAGAGTCTGTTTTCCTAGCCGGTTTGCCTCAGAGTCCTAGCTTATATTCGCCTTTCAGCGGTAATAAATATTATCTGAACAGGACTAAGGCAGTATTGAGGCAGATGGTGGAGAATGGTTATATCAGCCAATCAGAATCAGATAAGGCATTTAGACAGGTTGAAGGTTTTCGGTTTTTACAGAAATATTCAGCATTGAAAGCTCCTCATTTCGTAATGTATGTGAAAGATAAATTAGAGGAGCAATTTGGCGCGCAGATGGTTTTGAGTGGAGGACTGCAGGTCACAACTACTCTGGATTATGAAACTCAAAAAAAGGCGGAGGAGATAGTAAAAGATGAGATTGAAAAATTGAAAAATTATAAAGTGAATAACGCGGCGGCGGTGGTGGCAGATCCGAGGAATGGGGAGATTTTGGC
>CAZJRC010000003.1:19664-19909 GCA_964548495.1 uncultured Gammaproteobacteria bacterium
TTATAATGTGGCTACAACAAATAACAGAAATCCCGGATCGTCTCTTAAGCCGATTATTTACGCGGCGGCGTTTAATAAAGGATATACAGCGGCAACTATGTTGATGGACGTACAGACAGAATTCCCAAGCAATGACCCGCTTAAGCCCTATGTTCCGGTCAATTATGATGGCAAATTTCATGGGCCAATTCAGCTGCGTTTCGCATTGGGAAATTCTTTGAATATCCCCTCGGTGAAAGTGTTGG
>CAZJRC010000003.1:19919-26502 GCA_964548495.1 uncultured Gammaproteobacteria bacterium
GGTAGGCATAGATGCGGGGATGAGGCTGGCGTATGATATGGGAATTAAAAATTGGGAGCCGACAGCGGCTAACAAGGCTCAGGTTGGATTGTCGCTTGTGTTGGGAGGGCGGGGAGCATCACTGGTGGATGAAATTACAGCCTACAGCGTCCTAGCCAATAAAGGAATCAGACAAGAGCAAGTTGTGATATTGAAAGCGACAGACAACAGCGGGCGAGTGCTTTATGAGGCCAAGAAAGAGACCGGCAGACGAGTGCTTACTGAGGAAATCGCGTTTTTGATCTCACATATCCTGCTTGATAAAAACGCGCGCGCGATGGAATTCGGTACACAGTCGTGGTTGGATGTAGCGGGTAGATCTGTGTCTGTCAAGACAGGCACAACTGACGAGAAGCGCGATAACTGGACAATAGGATATACGCCTACGAGTGTAGTAGGAGTATGGGTGGGTAATAGCGATAATACACCTATGGACGCGTCTATCGCGTCAGGCATCACTGGCGCTTCGCCTATTTGGAATAAGATTATGAGTTTTGTTTTAAAGAATAAACCCAATGAGCAATTGTCAAAGCCTGAAAATGTGGTAGCGCTGCAAATAGACGATTTCGCGGGCGGATTGCCTCATGGGGGGCAGGGTACCCGCTCTGAATATTTCATTAAGGGTACTGAACCAACATTGGAGTCATCTATTTATAAAAGCCGTGACGGGCAGAATTATTATGTGTTTCATGAGGATGATCCGGTTTCAACCGATGGAAAAAATCGGTGGCAGAAAGGGATTGAGGACTGGCTGAATACCGTGCACAAAGATGATAAAATGTATCATCCGCCGGATGAGGTGCTGAATCAGGATAAAAATGATTCTGATAACACGCCTACTCTTACTCCGACGCCAAGCACTGAGCAGATGCCTGTTGGTACAGAAATTCCTACTCCTACACAGGAAATACCGACCGCAACACCGATTATAAGCTTAATTAACCTACCTTAATTTGTTTTCAAAGAAGCGTTGAGTTTTTCTTTCAGGGCTTGCAGGATTTTGGCGCGGATGTCCCCTACTTCTTTTGTAGTCAGATTTTTTTCGTAGCTTTGGTAGATGATGTGGAAGGTACGGGTGTTTTCGAATTTGTCCAGTAGAGAAACTTTTTGGATAAGGGGATTTTGTTTTTTGATCGAATCTATAATTTCTCCGGTGGGTATGTTTGCCGGCGCGATGATGGCCATGTCCTCAACTATAGGAGGATATTTTGAAAGAGGGGTAAACTTGCGGGGAGCTTGCCTGGCTTTGGTAATGATTTTATATGGCAGTTCGAAAAAGACACCGACATCCAGGATATCGATATACTTTGCGGGGTCATCGTCTACGTTGACTTCTTGGAATAATCGTTCAAGCAGGCCTTTTATTTCAAGATAGGTTTTTTTGTTGGAGATTCCCGCGAGGACATATTCGTCTTTTGCCTCTTTTATATTTTTTCCAAGATATACTTTGCCGAGTTCAAAAAGATGAATGGCTGGAAAATTTGGCTGGTTTTGTTTTAGCGCTTTTATCAAGTTACTTTTCAGGGTTGGGCGAAGGTACTCAAATTCTTTGCTCACCGGATTGTCAACCCGCAGTACGTTTTCAGGATTACTATTGATCTCTCGCAAGTCGTTTTCGTTGATAAGGCTATAGGTGAATATCTCGTTAAATCCGGCAGATGTGAGAATATGTTTCACTTGTTCGTCAAGTTCGTAGTCTCTGTAATATGGGATTGTTTGTACGGGTATGTTGCCGGAAGGCAAGGTTTTTGGAAAATTGTTGTATCCGTAGATCCGGGCAACTTCTTCTATGAGATCTTCTTCGATTTGTAAATCATTTCTATATGTGGGAATAGTAGTAGAGATCGTGTTTCCTGAAATTTTTGGAGATAAACCGAGACTTTCAAGTATGGCAATAGCCTTTGGAGCGGGAATGGTGATTCCTAGCATGAAGTTAAGTCTATCCAGTTTTAGGTTTATTGACCATGGTTTAAATTCCTGTTCTTTGAGATCGATAAGAACGCTCGCGATTTCACCGCCCGCAACTTCCAGAATCAGATCAACAGTTCTTTTCAGCGCATCAATCGTTCCTCCTTTGTTGACTCCTCTTTCAAAAATAGCACTCGCTTCAGACCGGACTCCAAGCGTGAGGGATGCTTTTCTGATAAGTACGGGATCATCGACTTCTACAAGGATAAACACTGCTTTGGTATCCGGGTATGTCCCGCTGTTTTTTCCTCCTTTAATACCGACTAAGTCAAAGATTTTTTCAGAGTCTTCGTATATGATTGCTCCTTTTGGCAAGTTGTACATTATTTCGTCAACGCTTTCGAATTTTTCTCCCCCTTTGGCTTGTTTTACCCACATTTCGTGATTGGTAATTTTGTTGTAGTCAAATGAGTGTATGGGGTTTCCAAGTTCAAACATGACAAAATTGGTGATATCGACAATGTTGTTGATAGGTCTCTGGTTAATACTGATTAGTTTTTCCTTTAGCCATCGCGGGGATTCTTTAACCGTTACATTGTTGATAATGACACCTGTCAGCCGGGGTGTAATTTTGTAGTCGGGATGGATTTTCAGGGACAGGATTTTAGTATTCTTTTTTGGTTTTAGATTGGTTTTGATGGTTGGATAGGTTATTTTTTTGTTTTCTATGGCTGCTATTTCACGGGCAATACCTATAATGGAGAGTAAGTCAGGTCTGTTGGGGGTTATCTCAAGTTCGAAAATTTTGTCGTTTTTCGCGTTAAGTATTTTTTCGGTACCGAGACCTACCTCAGTTAGTCTTTCCCCAAGTTCTTCTGGAGAGAGATTTATGTCGATATATTTTTTAAGCCAAGATAATGGTGCTAACATATATTAGAATTGTGTTATTATTCGTAAGTCAGGATTTGTCAATGTCCGCAGGTCGTCCATTTGGTGTTTGAGTGTTACTAATCGAGAAAGCCCTATGCAGAACGCAAAGCCGTTGTATTCCTGCGGATTATACCCACATGTTTTTAGTACATTTGGGTGAATCATGCCTGAGGGCATAATCTCACTCCAACCCGAATGTTTGCAAAAGCTGCATCCTTTTCCGAGACACACCGTACATTGCATGTAGGTGTCAACGCCGGGTTCAACAAAAGGAAAGTTGGTTGCCGCAAATTTCAGTTTGATATCTTGTTTCATGAGTTTGCGCAGAGTATAATCGATTGTTCCAAATAGATCAGTTAATTTGACATGTTTGTCTATTAAGAATCCCTCCATTTGTCCAAATTGAAATCCGTGCGAGGCGTCTACTTGTTCATAGCGGTACACATTGCCCGGGATGATAACGCGAACCGGGGGCTTCATTTTTTCCATCACGCGAGCCTGCATACCGGAGAGTTGGGTTCTCAAAATAATTTCTCCCGGGGAAATTGCAGTATTTCTTGTATCCAGATGGAGCGTCTGCTGAGTATCACGAGCGGGATGATTCTTAGAAATATTAAGTGCTTCGAAATTGTAGTAGTCTGTCTCAATTTCAGGGCCGTCCGCGGCTTGATAGCCGAGGCTTTTGAAAACTTCAACGATATCATGCACAGTCTGTGTCATTGGGTGCAGGTGTCCGATCTCCGGCTGGATACCAGGTTCTGTGGTATCAATATTTTTTATTCGTTTTTCAATTGTTGTTTTTTCTTTGTTTTTGAGATTTATTACGGTTGTTTGTAAGGCGTCTTCTATAATGTTTTTTACCTCATTTGCTATTTGTCCGATCAGGGGTCTTTCGCTTGGGGGAAGTTTGGCTATTTCTTTGAGCGCAGCGGTAAGCATGCCATTGCGGCCGAGAAACTGAATGCGGATTTCCTCAAGTTCTTTTTTGTCCTGAGCGGAAATGATGAGCGAGATGGCTTCGTTTTTGAGATTGTATAGTTTGTCTTTCATCGCTCTTTATTATAGCATAGGGGGCTTATGCGGTTTTGGCGGTTTGGACGATCTGTTTAAAAGCTTGAGGATCTTCTACAAGTAAATTGCTTAATATTTTACGGTCAAGGATGATGTTGGCTTTTTTGAGTTTATTTATAAAAACACTGTAGGAAAGGCCTTCTTTTTTGACAGCTTCTCCGATGCGGATGATCCAAAGCGTACGAAAGTCTCTTTTGCGAAGTTTACGACCATGATAGGCGTATTGACCAGCATGAAGAGCTGCCTCTTTGGCCACCTTTACTAAGCGGCTTCTTGTTCCTCTATACCCTTTGGTTAGAGATAGAAGTTTATTGTGTTTTCTTCTTGATACTGTTCCCCGTTTGACTCTGGCCATAGTATTTATATTGTGTTACCCTGAATAATGCGAAGGATCTCTTAACTTGTTAAGGCGAGTCTCGCATCTGCGAGAGATTCTTCGCTACGCTCAGAATGACAGCTGCACTCAGAATGACAGCTAGGTATAGCCTAGCATTTTTTTCACTTTTTTGGCTAATGGTTTCGCGAGTATTCCCGGCTCGCTTTGGCGTCTGATCCGGCTGCCGGATTTCTTCAATTTATGATGCCGTCCATATTGATGGACAAACATCACTTTGCCGGTTTTGGTGACTTTGAATCTTTTGGTTAAACTGCTTTTAATTTTTTTCTTGACTTTTTTCATACACTTAAATTTTTTTGTTATTCAGAGATTTCTCATGCTCTCTATGGGTTCCTTCTCCGTCAGAAGACGGATCAGGATGACGGTTTTCAACCGTCAGCTTTTTTCCTTTCTCAACTGATAGCACCGCAAGCATTTGTCTGCCTTCAAAATGAGGCTCGCGATCAACTTTCGCGACATCAGCAAGTGCCGAAATAATTTTGTTTATCACTATACGGCCAAATTCAGGACGCGTGATTTGTCTGCCTTTGAATTTCACTACCAATCGAACTTTGTTACCGTCTTCTATAAATTCTCTTCCCCGCTTAATCATGACAGACAGGTCATTATCAGACATAAACGGGCCAAGCCTGACCTCCTTGGTTTGAGATATTTTAGTTTTCTTTTTTTCTTCTTTTTTCTTCTTTTCTTCCTGGTAGAGAAACTTTTTAAAATTTATTATCTTGGCGACAGGCGGAGCAGCCATTGGTGCTATCTCTACCAAATCCAGAGCTTGATCGTGAGCAAGATTCAATGCTTCATTTCTGGTTATAACTCCAATTTGTTGCCCCTGCGCGTCAAGCACCCTAATTTGCGGTGCTGTAATACGCTGATTGATACGATAATATTTATTTCTTTGTTGGTTTGGCCTACCTCTTTTTATCAATGTCTTCTTTTAGTTTTTGCAGGAATCCGGGAAGCGCTAGTTGACCTATGTCTTCTCCGTTTCTTGCCCGCACCGTAATTCCACCGGTTGCGATTTCTTTATCCCCTATTATACCCATAAATGGTACTTTTTGTAAAGTAGCGTCTCTGATTTTAGCTTGTAGGCGCTCGGGGCGCGTATCTATCTGAGAACGTATACTGTTTTCCAGAAGTTCGTTATTTACTTTTTCCGCGAATTGGTTGTGCCTATCGGCAATGGGAAGCAGGACTACTTGAACCGGCGCGAGCCAAAGCGGAAAGGCTCCTTGAAAATGTTCAATAATCATTGCCAGGAATCTTTCGTAGGAACCAAATGTCGCCCTATGCAGCATAATCGGACGCTTATGTTCTCCATCCGAGTCTATATAAAACAAATCAAATCTTTCAGGCAGATTGAAATCAACCTGGATTGTCGAAACCTGCCATTCTTTCCCATTGGCATCAGTTGTAATGAGATCCATTTTTGGTCCGTAAAACGCGGCTTCCCCATCAGCCTTTTTGTATTTAATTTTTGATTCTTTGAGAATTTCTTCCATCAAACTTTGCATTTTTTCCCATATTTTTTCATCTCCCAAATATTTGGATTTATTTTTTGGATCCCAGCAAGATAGCCTAATCCAATATTCTAAATTAAAATCTTTCAGCATTTGCTTATTGACTGCCAGAGCTCTGCTAAATTCTTCTTTCAATTGATCCGGCATGGCAAATACATGCGAGTCGTCAAGAGTGAGTGCCAGTACCCTAGCCAAACCTTCAAGTTCACCTGATTGCTCAGAGCGATATTGAGTGGTACTTTCGGCGTAACGAACAGGCATTTCACGATATGAATGAGGTCGGCGAGCAAAAATTTGGATATGATGAGGGCAATTGGCCGGTTTTAACAGATATTCTCTATCTTTGGTTTTCATAACCGGGAACATGTCGCCAGCAAATTTTTCCAGGTGACCTGATTTTTCATATAAAGCCTTTCTGGCAATGTGCGGGATACTTACAAATTCATACCCTTGTTTTTCTAAAAGTTCTTCAATATAAATTTGCAAAATTCGTCGTAAAGCTGTCCCTTTTGGTGTAAAAAGAGGAAGTCCTGAGCCTACTAATTCTGAAATTACATACAAATCCTGTTCCTGTCCGATTTGTTGATGAGATTTAAATTGCTGTTTGTCCATACCTGAATTATAGCAAAAAGTTATCTCTATAAAGAGGAATTATTTTCTAATTCCAAGTGGGCCCGAGAAGAGTCGAACTTCTGACCTTTGCAATGTCAATGCAACGCTC
>CAZJRC010000004.1:0-10394 GCA_964548495.1 uncultured Gammaproteobacteria bacterium
TTCTTTACCCAATGCAGCTTTCTTTTCTGTGTTTCAACGATTTTAGCGTCTGTCTCTTCCGGATATTTATAGATAATTAAATCGTACAAAATTGTGGCTTTTCTGGCTTTTATCACTGGCGGCTCTGTCCAGTCTGAGGTAATAAAAATATCCACCTCTCCGATGAGCCATTCAATAGGAAAAATATGCAACTTGTTCCAAAGTATGTCTAACAAGGAAAGCGGAAGACCGTATGATTTAATTTTGACTTTTGAGTTGTGGATTTGAGATTTGAGATTTGAGATTTGAGATCGCCTTCTTAGGCTTGAATAAAATAACACATATTCATTTTTGGCATCTAAATCTAATAATTTTTTAATAAGATTATTCAGGTAATTTGCCACGCCTGTATTTGAATACGCAAGTTGCGAGATATCAATTCCGATAACCATACTATATAATACATTTAATTCTAACATATTTACTTCTTGAGCGTAGTGTGATATAGTACTTATTGAAATATATGTCAGAAAAAATAGCGCCAGTAGATAAAGCAACGGAAACATATCAACAACAGCTTTCGGAGATTGAGAGTTATTATATTGAAAAAGGCGGGGTAGGATCAGCGGATTTTGTAGCCTTTGGGGATGCTTTAAGAATCGCTGAGAATAGGGATAAGACAGCTCGAATTAGCAGCAATAAAGCCTCTACATACGATACAATAATGCTAAAAAAATTGGCTGAAGTAAAGACAGAGGCTACTAGCTTGAATAATATATATGCTTCTCATCAGGAAACATATCCAAAGTTTGACCAACTATATAATCGCGCTTATGAAAAGATAAAAAATGTGATGATGATAAATGAATCGCATAGGGCGTTGGGTGATTTCCAAGATTTACATGCTATACGTGCAAATATTATTAAAAAGGCTGAATTAAAGGCATCATCAAAACCTACTCGTAGAATTCCTGCCGGCTATTACGCGGGACTGGTTGATGATTCTGAGGTAATTGAAAGAAAAAATATTGTATGAAGAATAAGGAAAGCGAAATAAGACAAAAGCCAATAGCGCTTAATGATTTATATCCTAAAATAAATGCCGAGAGAATAGGAGAGTTGTCTAACAATCCTACTTTAAAAGCCAGGGAAGCTTTGCTAAATTTAAATACCAAATTAGAACAAATAGTTAGCAGAGGGAATACAGATGTGGACATTCTTAAGTGTTCATCATTATTAGATCAGCTCTATCCTGAAGCAATGGAGACTTTTAATAAAAATCTTTTACAGGAAGGGTATACATCGGGCGAAGTCGCCATAGCTAGCAATGTGCTGCAGGGGAAGATAAAGATAAAATAACTAAAATGTAGAAAGGTATAATAGCGACTATGGTTGAGCGGAACGAATTGAGACAGCTGCATGAACGAGTAGGATCTTCAGAACTTTCACCAACTTCGGGGGTAGTTGATGTTCTGCGGGGGAGTATCTCTGAACCGATTAAAACAATCTCACAAAAACCCGGACAAGCCGGACAAGAAGTTGAAGTTTGTATAGTGAAAGAAGGATCCGGGATGTTTGGCTTATCTGACTGGAGAGACAACAAAGAATGGTCCGGAATATTTAATCATTCTCTTTTGACCGCCCGCTATTCAGTGTATTTTGCCCAAGAATTGGCAAAAGCAGGCTATGAAACACATCCGCAAACCATTCTTGACGCGATGATTGTTTCTCACGCGGGACGAAGGGCATGGGATGAAGCCAACTGGTATCCGCAAGCCGCGCCCGACGCGCAAGAGAAGACAAGAATTCCCAACGAACACTTAGGTCTAAGACTTATTCACGGCAAAGTCCCTGCTGATACATTTGCCCTTGTCGCTTCTCTCGCGCATAATCCTGAAGGATTTGCGTCAGACTCCAAAGCACATAAATCATTGGATCATAAGATAGCCCAATATGTAGATCATCGAACGTCACAAATATATGAACCTCTCAATACCCGCATGGGAGATTTTCTACTCAATAACTTTTTTGACAAAAACGAAATAACTGATAGTAAAAGAAATAAGGTATACAAAAAGCTTGGGCAGATTATTGAAAATCGAAGGGATTTTCTATTAGGACAACCCGGAGGCATAATTTCATTGCATGAAGCAGATAGTATCGCCAGGCCTGATTCACCAAAATTAAAGCGCATTGACTTGATGAAACTTATCCTGCAAGACGCGGAAACAGAAGCCGCGTTAATAATGACCAATATAAATCCAGAGAGGATTGATGGAATTACTGTTCCAAAGCCAAACTGGGAGAAGAAGCTCCGGGCAGAGTATGTGTCAGCGGCGCAAGATGAAATATTTAAAAGAATAGAAAGTTCCATAGCTAGAGATAGAATTTCGGATATTTGGTTTGATTTTTCTCCTTCTACATGGTGGGGCAGAGAAGCGATGATACAATGGAATGCTGAGCAATTTTAGAATAAGCCTTGGATATACTGTCCATGTTGAAATCTTTAGACATGATCAAATAAAGATTATGATATACTATCAAGTAGAATAATCTATACTATTTCTACGGTGTACTTTACAACATGGATGCCAGTGAAATTTCATAAAACTGCACCGCGAGAGTAAACAATATAAAGGCCAAAGAAAATTTCATATTAATCATTTTTTTCTGAAGAAAATTTGATAGGAAAGCGGTTGTGAGATTCGTCTACGGATTCATTGGTACGTGAGACATTTAAAATGAGATCTGCCAGAAAACCGGTAAATAAAATTTGAAAACCAGCTAATACCAATAGCATACCAAGAAATAAAAGCGGTCTATTGCCTATTGTTTCTCCTGAAAAGCGTAATATTGCTAAAAATCCGAGAATAAAAAATCCAATAAGCGTCAATACTCCTCCGACAATTCCAAAAAAATGCATTGGTCTTTTGCCATATTTTATTAGAAACAGCATGGTGAACATATCGGGTAAGTCTTTCCAAAGTTTGGAAAAATTATACTTTGATTTACCATATTGTCTTGGAGCATGAACAATCGCCACTTCATCAACTGTAAATCCCTGCTCATAAGCCAGGAGCGGTATAAACCTATGAAGTCCGCCGTAAAGCCGCAATGATTTGGCGGCCTCATTGATGTAAAGTTTTAATCCACAGTTGTAGTCATGCAGATGAAGATTGAAAAACCATCCCATTAAAAGATTAAATAAACGAGATATAATCTTCATTCTTGATTTATCTTTTCTGTCCCTTCTCCAGCCTGATACAACATCTGCTCCGTTTTTGATCTTCTCTAGGAGCTTGGTAATTTCTGAGGGTTTATCCTGGAGATCGGCATCAAGAGTGATTACATAATCGCCTTTGGCTTTCATAAAACCCAAGGCAAGAGCTTCTGATTTACCTAAATTTCTTCTAAATGAAAATATCTTTATTTTGTTGTTTGCTTGAGCTAATTTTTTTAATATCTCCAGAGAATTGTCAGTTGAACCATCGTCAATGAAAATAATTTCGTAATCTTTTTTTAATACTAAAATTTCCTTGAGGAGTTCTTTATAAAATAGTTCAAGGCTTTCTTCTTCATTTAGTACGGGAATAACAAAACTTACCATAGTTTGATTTTATCATACTACACTCTCATAAACCTCATTTAACTTCTTAGAAATAGATTTCCAGGTGTAGTTTTTTTCAATTAAGACACGGCCATTTTTGCTTAATTTTTCATAAAGAGTACTATTACTCAATAGCTCAAGTGAATTCTTAGCCAATTCTTCTGATGTTTCTCCGATCAAGCCTTCTTTGCGGTCTGATACATGCAGGCTCTTCGCGCTTAGCGGCGTCATGATAACAGGGGTACCCACTGACATGGATTCCAGGATTTTGTAGCTTGTTCCTCCACCGACCCTGATTGGAGAAAGCAAAATATATGCTTCCTGAAATATTTCTTCCGCAAGCCTGCTAGAACTTTTTTCATCAAATAAAATATCTGGATCGTTTGTTAATTTTTTGATTGAATCAGGGATATTTTTACCCACAATCCATAATTTAATATCTATTTTTGATTTTTGATCCGTCAGCTGACGGATGATTTTTGATCTTATCTTTGGCCAGATGTCTTTGATGATCCAAGAAAGAGAATCGCGGTTTTGGAGCCATTTGAAATCGCCTATAAATAAAATCTTTTTTTCTTTTTGCGCTATAGCTTTTGAAATATCTTTAAAATTAAATTGATCAGGATTAACGCCATTTGAAACAACTTCTACTTCAACCCCAATGGTTTGCATAATATCTTTATCGTCTTCTGAAACAGCCACAAGTTTTGAGACTTTTTTCCAGATATTTTGTTCCTCCTTTCTTAGCTTATAAGCGTCATAATACAGAAAAGGGCGAAGTAAAAAGTTTGCATTTTTAGCGAAAAGTGAATAAACTTGATATTCAATATTATGCTCGGCAAGAACAATAGACAAATTCGCAGATGGAATGTTTTGCGCTATGTAAAAAGTTTCAGCGTGAATTAGGTCAAATTGATTGGTGTCTAATAATTCTTTTATTTTTTTACGCATTTCTTCATTAGTGTGGCCTGTTATGAGAAAAGAGTGCGCTGTGATACCTGCTTTAAATAAATTTAACATACTCCATTGTTTACGTCTTTTTACAGTTATAACTTTATAGCAAATTTTTTCTATCTCTTTGATATCATTGCCGCTTTGATTATCGCGCATTTCACAGACTAGAGTTATTTCATGCAGATTATGCAATTCCTTAAGTAAATTATATAAGCGGACATGTCCGCCCGAATCAAGAGGATAAGGAAGGTAAGACGCTATCATGAGGATTTTCATTGTGCTATCCTTTGTATATTTCCGTGAGAATCAAATTGAAATATATAATTTTCTTTTGACTTTTGGTTTTTTATTTTAATTCTTGCTTCATCAACGGTATTTGTTTGATAAATATGGGGCGTATTTTCACGATAGATAAACCATAAACTATCGGCAAGTCCGACTGGAAATACCCAAGCATTGTCCTGCTTCATGGGAACATTCACGAAATAAATGTCCGAGCCAGAGGAGAGATTCTCGTAATTGATACGGAATTCCGCCAGCATATTTTTGGTAATAATTCCTGCTTTTTTCCATTGATTATTTTCCGCGATAATTAAATACCTAAAAATAATTAAAATAGCGATTGACAGTGACAAAAAAAGGAGTAAAGCAACTTTACGCACCATCATTCCCGTGAAAGCGCGAATCCAGTACTTATTTATATATATTCCTGCCTGCGCAGGAATGACAAGGTATTTTAGACGTGATGTGATTTTATAACTCATAATCGAGAGTATGAGTGCAAATGAGATCGTGAAGCCTACAGAGGCCAGGTAGATATAACGAGGAGCAATATTGCCCAAGGCAAGATATGGGAGTAATGAGATGAGGCCAAAAATAAATCCGAAATTAATTATTTTTATTTTTTCAGACTTGAGAGATTTGATGATTTCTTTTTTATATTTAGCAATTATAAATATAATAATGCTCAAGAGAGGGATAAAGATCATTGCAAAAAGTAATTTATTTTCTCTAAAGTCGGCGCGCAGTATATTGTATATAGGAAGAAATCTCTCTCCCGCGAAGAATAAACCGATATAACCGGCTATATTGCCAAAAATATTAGGGATTAAATTGCTTATGTTGTATAAATAGTCCCCTCCTCCCGAAAAGGCATGGGTAAGACTCCTTACTGTAAAATAAAGCGGTAAAAGGAAAATAAAGGACAGGTGGATAAGAATGGAGGATAGATTTTTTTTGAGCTTTTTAAGATATAGGTCAATTAAAATAAAAAGAAGCGGGATAACTACCGCAAGTTCATAAGTAAGAAAAGCCAGGATACTAAGAATAAGACAAATTAAATAATTCATCTTATGCACTGTAATTCCTGCGAAAGCAGAAATCCAGTATGTTTTTGTTTGCATAGATTCCCGCCTACGCGGGAATGACAAGGGGGTGGTATTTCTGAAATTGAAAAAAGAGATAACCGCATAAAGAATAAAAAGGGTAGAAAGCGTTGTGGATATTGTGGAAATCCAATAGATATTTTCAGAGTGTGCCGGGTGAAGCAGAAATAATAATGCAGCCATAAAGGCAATTAGCTTGTTTTTGATTAACATGGATGCCAGGAAGAAGACTCCCAAGGTCGCGATAAAATGTAAAAGATAAGTAAAAACATGATAACCTTGAGGCTGAAATGAAAAAAGAGTATAAAGAAAAAATATAATTGTTTTATCCAGCGGCCGATAAAAGAAGTTTTTAGAGTCTGTAAAATATTTGGGGATATCGGACATTGAAGACTGCGCAGCCCAGTGGAGCCAAGTAAAATCATCCGCGACAAAGAAATTATGTATGCTACCTGAAAAAACCGTAAGTAATAGAATTAATAAATATATAAATATAAAAAAATTGGAAGTAAAAACTTTTTTAATATATTTAATGTATGGAACAGGCTTGTTTTTATAAAGATAGAGCGTGCCCGTGCCAATGCCCAGAATCATCCATAGGTTTTCCGCTACTTTTGAGGCTTCAAAGACATCAATGAGGAGGGCATTTATTGCCAATCCTACGACACCGCCAGCAATGCCATATATCATACCTCTACCTAAAGGTGACTCAACATGATGGACTAAGTGCTTCATGGTGATTCCAAGAAAAAGAAAGATTAGAAGAAAAGAGATTAATCCCAGAATTCCAGTCTCTCCCAATGCCCTAAAATAATCTCCGTCTGTAGCTAGAGTTATTGATGAATAACCGCTGCCAAGCAGAGGATTTCTCATAAATGCATTTATCGCGTTTGGCCATTCTGATTGGAATCTGGTTGTAAATGAAATATCGTAAACCAATGCTTGTCTTATTAAAAAACTGCCTGAAACTGTTGATATTTCCAGGCTTCCGCTGGCCAATTTTAATTTCCTGGCTTCCTGCGGTGTGAGTGTTTTTTTCATAAACGCAACGCTTGTGGCAACTGGTGTAGTTTTTTCAGGCAGACCAATAAAACCTGATCCACTAGGCAAATTTTGCGCGGGTGGAGGAGCTTGGAAAATACGATCTCCCTCGGATAGTTTATTTTTTAAATCCTGGGGTAAGGCTTCTCCCACCAACTGACCTTGACTATTGGTAATAATTGAGCTGATTCTGATCGTGGAAAGAAAACGTTTTGCCGTTGCTTCACTGAAAATCATCAGCAGGATGATGCTTAATATTAATACTGGAAGAATAAATAATTTCTTTCTATAGAATATTAAAGAACTAACAACAGCTATTATGTAAGAAGCAAATGAGATTCTTGAGGCAGTAAAAATAAGCAGTATTACTCCTCCAATAAATAAAATAAAAGTTGTGATTTTAAAAATATTTTTTTTTAGGCTTAGCGCGACAGAGAGTAAAATTGGGGTCACCAATACCAGATAGGCAGCAAGGTCGTAGTGACCGCCAAAAGTAGAGGTGATTCTAGCGCCATATGGAAGACAAAGCGGGATTCCCTTGGCGAATTCTTCATTTCCTGTCTGAAAGGAAGGAAAACAAAATGGAAATTTGCTAAAAAAGGATGGGAGTTTTGACCAAAGGCTTATATAAAAATGCTGGCCGAAGCCGTAGATGATTACTCCCGTGAGTGTAAGACAAAGTATAATAAAGTAATCACGCAGGTCTTTGATGTTTTTAATAGTCGAAAAAGCGATCAAGAAAAGGATCATGTATTCAATTCTGCGAAGAAAAGATAAAACCGCGATATGCGGAAAAAAATTCAGGAGTTGCGGGCTGATGAAGAGAATTGAAAAAATTAGTGAAATCAGTCCAATTGCCCAGTAAGCAAAAATCGGCCAGGCCAAGGGAGATGGAAGAGAGGATTTTTTGCGAAAAAGCTGTATAGCCCACGCAGCGGCAATAGCGAGAATTATGAAATCTTCAAGGCGGATATATACCCATGTACGGATAATATGAATACTTGGCAGCTTGGGGTAAAGCGCTGTGAAGATCAGAAGAAAAGCAATACCAAATTTGAGAAAATAATTATCGTATAGCCGCAAGAGCTTGCTCATAGGTAGTAATTAAATATTGCTTATGGGTGATTTTACCATAATATAGCAAAATACGCGCTTTTAATTTTAGTAGAAGTTTGAGAAAAATATATTCCGGCAATGTTTTGTGTTTTTTATAAAAATACAGCAGGCTCTTGTAAATATTGACTATGGCAAAGGTGCGATTGGAACTCCCCTGCTCTTCGTGAATTATATTAACCTCCGGATAAAAACTAACTTTGTAGCCTGCTTTTTTGGCTCGAAAGCAAAGTTCCATATCTTCAGCATACATAAATATATTGTCATCGAAACCGCCTAATTTTTCAAATATCTCTTTTCTGATCATGAAAAGCGCTCCTTTAACCCAGTCTACTTGACTAATTGCAGTGGGATTTTTATCTATTATACCGAATCTCTGCAGGCCAAGTAAAAAAAGAGTCGCATTTAACGGCGTGTAGAATTTACCGATTGAAGGCTGGTCTGAACCGTCTGGATTATGTAATGGGCCGCCTAAAATAGCTACGTCCGAATGCTTATCTAAATAGGCGACCATATTGAGAATCCCTTTGTCTCCTACAATTGTGTCATTGTTGAGAAAAAGCAAGTATTTACCTCTTGATTTGGCAGCGCCGATATTACAGCCGTTGCCAAAACCCGAATTTTTGGGATTCGTGAAGAGTGAATTGTCTTTTCTAATAATTTAACTGAGCCATCCTCGGACGCAATATTAACTATAATAACTTCGAGATTGTTATTCTTGAATTCCTCGTTCAATTGGGCATATAAAGATTTAATGCATTTTAATGTCGTATTAGTCTTTTTATAATTTAAAGTAACAATAGATAAAAGCATAAATTGATTATACCAGAATTTAGCTTATTCGCTTAGTGCCTGCGGAGGTCTATATGAATTAAAACTGCTGCCAATATAAAAACAAAACCATAATAAATTAATCTCTGGGCTGTAAAAAATATCCAAAAATAAAAAAATGGAATGGATAAAACAAATTAATCCCGCAATTATAAAATATTTTGGATTTTTTTTATATATTAAAAGTCCTAATGCTATTATAAAAATAATATCCTGAATTTTCATAACTATTTACAAGCATTATTTACGTACTGACAAAGCAATTAACGCTAAAATTGTTAAAATAAATGCTATTAAGCTAATTACTGTCCCTGTATCCACCCAGATTTGAGGTTCATAATAAATTTCAAGAGAATAATTACCATTTTGGGGCAAAACAAAACTATTATATAAAGAATATTTGTTATGTGTTAATTTTTTATTGCCCGTATCTGACTCTACAGCCTGCCAGCCTTTATCAAATTTCTCCGTGAACACAAGAGTATCTCCTTGATTAGCGTTCTCAACAGTAATTCTATATTTCGTTGGATTTATATACTTATAATTTATTTTAACCTGAATAGAGGGGCTCCAAAAATGATCTTTGGGATTATTGATTTCAAAAACTGCAATCTTACCGAATTCACATTTTAATACTCCGCAATATTGTGGAATAGAAACAAGCTTCAGCCACTTTAATTCTAAAAGCCTATTTATTGTTTGCTTATATTTTGTATTGTCATATGTCCTATCTGTGATAAAAATGATATATTTAATTGACGCTTCTTTCAATAATCTTTCAGTATCCTTCTCTGAAAGCCTTTTAAATAATATACTATCGTCAAAACTATTGAACAATATATGGGTGGATATTTCAGGATGAGCATTTGAATAAAATCCAAAGCGCTGCTTTGAAGGGACCCAAAGAGTCCTGAAAAAACCTGATTGATTGTATAAAAACTTTTCAAGTCTTATATAATCTCGCGGAATTTTAGTTTCCTTAAACATACCACCCAATTGTCCCAAAAGAGCAGGACGTATTAATAGTATTAAGTATAAACATGTAAATATTAAGAAAAAATTTTGAATATTGAAAATTTTAGATTTAATTGAAAATTGAAAATTGAAAATTGAAAATTCTTTTACTTTGGACAATAATTCAAATATTTTTACTGTTGTGAATGGAATTAAAATTGAATATGAAATCGCTACGAGCGGGTACCACTTCGCAGGATCACGGAACAGTGTAAATCCGGGGACATGATCAAACATCCATAAATATATTACTCCAAAAGGTTCATTCGCGCCTTTGGCTAAAAATGCTCCAATCAAGCCAAGAAGGGCAAAGAATAATATTGTATTATCCTGGTTGTCATTCTGAGCAAAGTCCCGCTTAGCGGGGCGAAGTCGAAGAATCTCATACCACCGAGTAAGTCGAATAAGATAATTTTTTTTATTAGCTTTTTGGCGTGAGATCCCTCCGCTCGCCTGCTGGCTCGGTCGGG
>CAZJRC010000004.1:10404-18263 GCA_964548495.1 uncultured Gammaproteobacteria bacterium
TGCATATGCCAATGTCGGCAAGAGGAGAAATTCCGGTTTCATAAAGCCGACTTTTCCAAAAATATTCTCCGGCCAATTGGGATGAAGCAATGATACTGTTTGCTCCAGCTTAGCGAAACTTAAAAAGTTTACTGCCTCAATTGTTGAGTAAGATGAACCTAGTGTTTCAACCGGATTTTTTCCATATAGAACTGTAGGCATAATCCAAAAAGAATGAAGTAGAACAACAATTAGACCAGGGATAATAAGAGTATAAATAATTAAAGTAAAAATATTAAGTATTCTTTTTTTATATAACAAAAAGATCATAACGGATAACAAATATAGTCCTACTGCTAACATAGTCACATAGGCAATTCTTGGATCCATCATTATTTGAATAGCTAAAATTAAACCAGCAAAAATTGAATGCTTAGCAGACATGCTGTCTGTTATCTTCATAAACACCACTAAAATAATAGGAGCTAGAGCATACGCAAGCGCTAGAAAAATCTCGCCACCTGCAAGTAACAAAGAATAGGTATTAAAAGAAAAAACCAAAACTGAAATCAAATAAAATTTCATTCTTCCCTCATTGTCATTCCCGCGAATGCGGGAATCTATACTTTTAAATAAGAAAATAGGAGAGGCAATCATGAGGATTAATAAAGGATAAAGGTAGGATACTCTTTCTATAAATGCCCAATCCATTCCAAGATATTTTCCAAAAATTACCTGAGGGATATATATAAATGGAAAAACCCATGAGTAAGGAGAGAAAAATCCCGCGAACCCATCAAAGCCAGGATGCCAATCCCAGGCATATATTTTGCCATCAGCGCTTCTCATCATTAATTGCGAATAATAAGGAAAATCAAACGCGCTCAAAAGTCCGGGAGTAAACCAGGAATGAAAAATAACAAGAGCCAGAACCAGCAAAAACAAAGGCGCAAGAAACTTCCGCATGAGGAATATTATAGTCCTTTTCTTGCAACAATATAATAATGCGCGCCAAAAGGAATATTATAAAAATATTTTTCCAAAGGGAGTAGGAAAGAAAAAAATCGAGGTATAAATATTGTGTAGTAAATCTTATTTTGTAAAAATCCCGCAATTGTGATCATTTTTTTGGCATAAAAAGGATTTAGCAGATTCGCGTCTTTATCAAATCTATAATCGTTAAGAATGGCAACCAGCATCGTGAGCGGATTTAGAGGATTGAGCTCAAAAATAAAAAGACGTCCGCGATTATTTAATTTCTTATATATATTTTTTATAACTTTCGCGTGCTTATCCCGTCTGATATGATGGAAAACATTGGCAACAAAAATGATATCAAACTTTTCATTAAATGGTATATTTACACCGTCAAAAGAGGCGAACGCGACATTTTTCAGATTTTTATTATTCCTTTTGGCTACTTTGATTGATTCAGCTGATACATCCACGCCATATATCGAAACACCGGGCAAGTATTTTCTGATGTATTTCGCGCTGCTTCCGGTACCGCAGCCAAAATCCAATAATTTTAACTTTTTATCGGCAAGGCCTTCTTTTTTTAGATACTGAACCATCTCCTTTAATTTATACTCATGAAAGTATGAAGGCTTGAATCCTGACATGGCTACTGCCTTCACATGCCCTTCGTCATAAATCTCGGCGTACTTATCAAATACAGTCATTTTTTATAACATTGAATAAAGTAATAATTCTCATGCTTAAAATGAATTAATAAACTCTTTAAAATCAGCATATAATTGATATGTTTTATTCGGAATCCATCTACGATATTTATCTTTTCTAAATTTGTATAATTTGAAATTATTTATTTTTCGTGTATCTTTGTCCAAATACTTAATTTGCGCAAAGTATTTTATATCATCGTCATTGAATTTACCCATTCTATCGATAATTTTTATCTTAACCTTATTGCTCATCGGAAGCAAATCATTCCTTCCTATTACAGGTCTCTCAACCCAGAGCGAAACGTAACCAATCTTCCAGTGCAAAGGGACTGTAAAAATATTATCCCAATACTCAGGCTCTATCGCTCCATATGTACTCATGAACTTGGCATGCTTATTCAACCACCAATTAAAATTGGTACCTTCAACTATTACTTTATTGCCATAATGAATATAGCCCGGCTCAACGTTGTATATTTGGGGAATATCAATGCCTTCCACCCCCTCTTTGCTTAAGGGCGAAATATAATTTTTGGTTTTATAATAAGTATGAATGACGTAAAACAGGTCGTACCCAAAAATAATTAAAATAATAAAGACAGTAACGTATATTTTCCCTGTTATGAACACGTAGGCCTTGATACCCTTAGACTTCGTACCATATATTTTCTTCATAAAGAAGAATAAATAATTTCTTAAGATTGTCAATATGATCTTTGGTATTTCCACTGATAATCCTTGAATGGTAAGAAAAATAATCATTGAAAATATCGCGAGATTTTGAATCAATAGGCCATAAGTTAAGGGGAGGGACGGATTTCCATATCCGTTATTTATAACATCTATTCTGCCAAAAGTAAGCGGTATAAAAATTAAAATGAAACAGACTAGATATACGTAATCCAGCTTTTCCTCTTTTTCTTCACGATCTAAAAACATTATTAAAGGAATGAGCATAAATATCAGCGCGTACTCATAGCTTATGGAGGGAACCATGATCATAAGCAGAGCTAAAAGGGCTGTTGTTTTCCATTTTGAGCGTGAATAGAACATAGCAATTATTCCCAAAAAAAGAAGCATAAGTGAAAAGATACTGCCTATAAAAATAGGCGTATAGTCGAAATTACCAAAAAAGCCAAAAATTATTCTTATTGTGGTTTGAATATTTACCGCGTATCCCAATCCCCAAGTTGTACTGTCGCTTGATGTTGAGAAAATGTTTTTAAGCAAAACAGGCAGTTGATTGATTCCTCCCGTAGCAAAAAACGGCAGAACAAATACGGCTATTCCGTAAATTACCACCCTAATTACATCTTTAAACCGCTTTTCCTTAATCAAGAGTAATCCGAATATCGCGGGATAGAACTTTATAGCTGCCGATATTGCCAGACAGACAAGCGCAAATTCGCGTACAATACGAATTGCACTATCTTTGAAAAAAACAAATACCATCAAAAACAGCAAAGCTACGAAAATTATATTTCCCCTTTCAAATTGAAAAATAAATGGAGCGGAAAATAAAATCACGAAGGAAAAAATATATTTTTCTATTTTTGATCCTTTCTTTATTTCCATCAATAAAACAAAAAATAAAAAGATTGTAATGATCATGTATAGTAAAAGGACGACCTGTCCTGCCTGAGTAGCCCTGATCGCTTCCGCTCCCTGTTCCACGATGTCGTAAGGAACCATTCTGAGTAAAAACCTATATACTAAAAGCGGTAAGGGAGGGTAAATTGACTGATGCGTATATGGACCATTATATAATGTATGTATGCTGTTAAAAAAATCCATATAAAAATTGGTCTTATCAGGATTGAAAAAATTATAAAAACTATGACCTCTTGTAATCAAACCATTTATGATAAACATCAGAATTCCAGTTAAAGCAGATATGTAAAAAATATATTTTTTAGGTTTTAACAATAAATGTTTACTAATTACTGATAATAATTTCACTAATTTTTTTCTGTATCTCGTTAATAAATTAATCAAAATAAGATTTAAAAAAGGCCGGTTGATGAATATCTTTATCATATTTGTTTTTTATCTAATAAGATTAAGGTTTTCTTGAGTATTTATAAATTTTAGCCTAATAAACTTAAATATTGCAAGTCTTACATAGCTATCATTTAAAATATTAGTTTTACACCTGCATATGGAAATAAACCGGAAGAATAGCTTTGTGGTTAGTAACATTTACTAATTCTTGCTAAATTATAATTTGTTTATACTATTTCTTAATGCCTTTTTTTTACTTCCCCATTTATATGAAATTATATCCAAAAACATTTTTAAGGCTACTTTTAGATTAACGCTGGATTTTCCTCCTTCTCTAATTCTTTCTTCTACAGGTAATTCAATAATATTATACCCTTTTTTATGAGCTCTTAAAACAATCTCCAGATCTACGCTTTCGCAACGGGAGATAAGATTTATTCCCTCAATAAGCTCTCTTTTGAATACTTTCGGGTGCATGTTAATATCTCGTAATTTTAGCCCAAAAAGTATTCTGCAAAGGCGGTTATAAACTACAGAGATAAACTTCCTTTGCCAGAATTTTCTGTCTATTCTTCTACCTTTTACGAAATCAGCTTTTTCCCCTACCAATAACTTGATCATTTCCGGTAAAACGTCCGGATTATCCTGACCGTCTGAACATATGTAGCCAAAATATTTTCCCCTGGCAACCTTCATTCCGGCATTCAACTTCTTTCCAGGTTCCATTTCCGCCTGCATAACTATACAGTCTTTATGCTTTTTTGCCAGATCTTTGAGTACTTTCCATGAGTTATCTTTGGAACCTCCTTCAATGAAAATAATTTCGTGAGATATTTTTGCCTTATTAAGTATTTTCTCACATTCATGATAAATTTTTTCTATATTTCTTTCCTCATTATAGACATTGAGAGATAAGCTTAGCATCGGTTTCATAGTTATTTAGAGGTAAATCCCCCATCAATTAGAATACAGGAGCCGGTCATATAGGTATTTTTATCAGAAGCCAAAAACCCTACTAAATTTGCTATTTCTGATGGTTCTGCTAATCTACCCAGGGGTATATCTTTTTCCAAAAGCACTATCTTTTCCGGACTATTCTTCTTCACAACCAAATCGGTTTTTGTAAACCCAGGACAAACAGAGTTAACTAAAATATTATATTGCGCAAGTTCCAATGCAAGAGCTTTGGTGACACCATTGATAGCGTGTTTTGTTGATGCATAAAGAACCTGCTTTCCTCTAGCAACAATACCGAAGGCTGAACTAATATTAATTATTCTTCCATATTTATTTTTTTTCATATATTCTACAAATCCGCGAATTAAACGAATAGGCGCCACTAAATTGATCTGTATTGTATTACCTAAATTCTCATCCGTTATTTCCTCAATCCACTGAGGGGAATTAATACCGGCGTTGTTAATGATAATATCAATCTTAAGACTTTTATTTTTTTTAATAAATGACTCTATTGAGGCGTTATCGGATAAGTCTAGCTCTTCCCTGGCGGGGGCAATAATTTCATAGTCTTTCTCCAATAAATTATAAATTGACTGTCCTATTCCCCTTGACGCACCGGTCAAAAGAACTGTTCTTTTTTTCATAAAACCTTTTTGTCTATTTTATTCTTATTTACTTTATACCATAAATAGAGATTTTTTACAGAGTCTTCCATCCTTGTGAACTTAAAATCAGTTATTTCAGTCAGCAACCTCTTATTATTACATGTGTATTCTTTATTCAGACCCGTCTTTCCTACGATTATTTCAGATTTTTTGTACGCGATTTCATTTATCATTTTAGCAATTGTTTTCAAATTTATTCTTTTACCTGATCCTATATTATAAAATTTATGCTTTGCTTCATTTTCTATAAAATACCCGACGATTTTTACAAAGTCATTTATATTGAAGTAATCGAAATAGACATCTTGCCTCATGGTAATAGGCAGATTAAAAAGATTCCTGCATATTGCGTTGGAAATAAAACGGTATCTATAATCTTCGCCTTTTCCGAAAAGGGCAAAGATCCTTAAACAGACTACATTTTCAATATTCTCTATATATTTTGAACAAAGATATTTACCATATCCATATTCATCTATTGGTACTCTTTTGTCAAAATCCTCTTCCTTGACCTGAGTGATGGAAAAATGTTTATCGTACTCCGCTCCTGAGCCACAATGAATCATTTTGATAAATCTATTTCTATTTCTCAGGATATTAAAAAACATTCTTAGGTTTTGACTTAAGGCACTTTCTTCAGCTTCTTCTTTTCTGCTTCCTCCTACAACAGCAGTATGAATAACTATATCAATTTTATGTGTTTTAAAATAATTATCTACTTTATTTTCGTCAAGCAGATCTAATTCTTTATGCGACGGTGTAAAAAGCTTGAATTTTTTTGTGTTGAGATATTCTTTTAGATGACTTCCGGCAAAGCCATTCGATCCTGTAATAAGTATATTCATTCTATTCCTCCATTAGCGGGATTATCATATTTTCTTTCAATTCTTCTTTGCTCAAAAAAGGCCACATATCCTCAAGAGGCGGTGAATAAAAGCTTCCATCTGCCCTCTTTTTCGTTAGTAATTTAGGTGTCAAATTGAAACTCTTCAGAGCGTTGATATCACAAAGAACAGGCCCTGGATAATCCAAGACATACTTTATTTTCTCTTTCATCTCTTTATGATTATTAATTCTAATTGATTCTATCCCATAGGCTTTACCTACTTTCACAAAATCAGGGCAAGAAATCCCACTACTTTTTTCCGCCCCTACGTACCTTCCTCCAAATAAGTTATCCTGTGAGTTTTTATTGGACAGATAACCGCCATTACTATGAATGAACAATTTTATGGGTAACTTATAATGTTTTATAGTCTGCAACTCCTGTATATTCATCTGGATACTTCCGTCTCCTTCCATGCAAATTATACGCTTCTTATTGTTAAAGGCAAAGCAGGCGCCAATTGCAGCCGGCAACCCGTATCCCATGGTCGCGGATCCGAGATTGAGAATCACACGCTGCCCTTTCTTTACCATGAAGGTTTGATACGAGCAGTTCAAGACGTTTATGCCATTAGCTAGAACAATTATTTCATTTGGCTTAAATTGTATGCAACTTTCTTCTATAAAACAATAAGGGTTAACATATTTTTTCTCTTTATAAAATTCCGTGGGGACATTCGGGTATTTTTTGTTGAGGCGCCGGCCATATTGCAGCCACGAATTAATATTAATATGTATTGGTTTATCTTTCAGCTGTTTCAGCATCTCTCGTATAAAAATATTTGCGTCTGTATTTATTGGTAAATCAATCTTTAATATTGGTTTCTCAATCTCATACTTGTCGATGTCAACCATAATTTTGTATGACGACCTGGCAAATTTTTCTTTTTCATACCCAATTGTCAACAAGTCCATTCTTGCCCCTATTGACAATAAAACATCGCTGTTTTGAATAATGAAGTTCCCCGCTCTTTGCCCCAAGGCATGAGCCCTGCCGAAGAAATAGGGATGATTTGATGGAAGCATATCGTAGCCGACATAACTGGTGAGTACTGGAATCTTCAAAAGGTTTACTAAATTCGAGAACTCATCGTAAGCACCGCTTAGCCGTATTCCATTGCCAGCATAAAGTACCGGTCTTTTCGATTCTGAAAGTTTTTTAAGTGTTTGTGTAACTAATTTTTCAATTTCTTTTTTATTTGTAATATAATAAGAGGCGATTTCCGATAAATCCAATTTTTTTAGCTTTTTTTCGTCTATTATCGTACTTTGAATATCAAGCGGTATATCAAGCCATACAGGCCCCTGTCTGCCAGTCGTTGCCAAATACCATGCTTTTTCCAATTCGTATCTAATGTCTACCGCGTCCATGACAACCCTTGCGTATTTGGTCATGGGTTTTACCACATCTACGATATTAAATTCCTGGACTCCTAATTGTCTTACTCCCATTTTGGTCCCTGCCCCCATAAATCTTCTTGCTATCTGACCTGAAATAATAATCATTGGAATAGAATCCATCCAACTGCCTAAAACACCAGTCAAAGCATTTGTCCCTCCCGGTCCAGTTGTAACAAGACATACGCCTGGCCTTCCTGTTACTCTCGCATATCCTTCGGCAGCAAAAGAAGTGGCTTGCTCATGATAATTGCAAACATAAGAAACTTTACTTTTACTTATAGAG
>CAZJRC010000004.1:18273-20609 GCA_964548495.1 uncultured Gammaproteobacteria bacterium
CAGCAGATGAAAATTGCCGCCACCCCCTAATACAAAAGCGTGAGTAATATTTTTGGACGCAAAAAAATTCCAGACGTAATCGCTTAGTTTTATCATTTAACCATCTGATTGTATACTGTTAAAATAAACTTTTCAACGATTAATTAAAGAATTTATTTCTGATATATTTGACACTATCGCGTCTGGATCGGCTGATATCACCGCGTCTCCCAAAGGTCCATACGTAACTCCAATTGTTTTAATTTTCGCGTTCTTACCAGACATGATATCTACCGGCGTATCTCCCACCATAACTGCTTGAGTGGGACTAACCTTTAAAAACGCAAGCGCCTTAAATAGAGCATCGGGATATGGCTTTGGATTTATAATATCTTCACGAGAAACAACAGTCTTAAAGTATTTCATAATATCAGCAAGCTCCAAGGATTTTATGGAGGTTCTTTTGGAACGGGTAGTTACAGCAGCAATCTCATACCCTCGAATTTTCAGATTACATAAAGCTTGTTTCACATTTATAAAAGGTTTTGATATATGAAGATTTTTTTCCTGAAATGAAATATGAGTTTCCCTAAGAACCTCGCTATTTTCATCCGGGAAAAGATGTCTATAGCATGCTTCAAGAGGTTTTCCGAAAATTATAGTTATTTCTTTTCTCGTTTTGAGAGAAAGATTATGCGTATTTATTGTATGCTCATAACAGCGAAATATCAATTCTGTTGTATCGAGCAGCGTACCGTCAATATCGAATAAGATAGCCTCTATTTTGTTGAATCTCATTATTCAAATTTCAAATTATTTTTTTGGATATAGAGAGATGCGTCTTTCACGGTAGGAAAATCGCCCCTGCTGACAAGACTGAGTATAAAGAGTCCCGCCAGTGTTTCTTCTTCAAAAGGAGCAAGCAGAATTTTTCTGTTAAATTTATTTTGTATTAATAAACGGAGAGTTGTAAGCTTTCTTATCAGCCCGCCGGCACAAATAATTCTATCTGTTATTTTTGTATTTTTTAATCTTTTATAGGCAACCAAATAATTGTCTGCCATACGCTGTAGAGCGGAGAAAAACAGATTATCGATTGTAAAATTTTTTTCCGTAATATTTAAAAAGCTACCGGTTGTATTGTCGGAAATACTATTTTTGAAATAGGAAATATCCGCTTGTATTTCAGTGCTTTCCTGTTTGTTAGATGTTAATTTCGCCAGTTTTTTCCAGACCTTTTCTTCTTTCCTATTATAAATTTTTTTACCAATATCTTCTACAAACTTAATAATAACATTTAACGCTCGCCCAGCTGGAATGAAAGTTACTGTATTCAAATACTTATTATCAAAATATGATCTGATATCATATTCCCCTGCATTAAATGCGGGGGATACAAAAGAAACCTGAGAACCTGTGCCAATATTAATGCATATATCTCTCTTTTCCCTGAGCCCGATCAGACTTCCCAAAATCGCCGCTTGCAAATCGCCTATGCAAACAAATACAGGAATATTTCTGGATCCGGTCTGCATATAGCCTACCTTTTCCCCTGTGGAAATAACATCGGGCAAAAATTTATTGTCTATATCCAGAGCTTTCAGGATTTTTTCATCCCAGCATTTTTTTTCTACATTAAAAAGACCTGATCCGCAAGCATTTGTAGGATGGGTTACCAGAGCTCCATTAGTTAATCTAGCCGCAATATAGTCTCCTAGGAAAAGGGCTTTTGCATCTTGATTTTTATTTAATAAATTGTTTTCTTTCAACCAGAAAAGAGTGCTTCCCATCAGACCTGTTCTAAATTTAATGCCTGTCCTAGAAATATCAATTCCCTCCAATTCTTTATTAAGCTTGTCTAACCAGGTTTCATTTTTGGATAATTTTTCCTGCAGTCTTTCATCTTGCCAACCGATAAATGGAGTGAGTTGTTTTAAATGAGAATCAACCAGAACCATGCCGTGCATTTGCGTGGATAAAACAATGCCTTCAACAATACTTTCAATTCGAAAAAGCTTTGAGATGATCTTGCGCGCTAGTTTTTCATACAGATCGCAATTTACCTCAAACCGGACTGCTTTTTGATTGCTCCGCGCGGTGATAGATGAAGTCGGAGTGGAATATTTGATTATATTTTTTACTTTTAATTTTTCTAAATCAAACAATGCGCCTTTGATAAAACTTGCGCCAATGTCGATTCCAATATAATGGCTCATTTTAGTTATTAAACTTTATAAAATATTCTTTAATATTATTCTTTAGTTGAGAGTTAACTTTTGTCCTAACAATTTCTATTTTACCAATTCCTCTCGATAATATAGCGTATACTTCATTTCCAATTGCCTTTTTATCATGTA
>CAZJRC010000004.1:20714-23325 GCA_964548495.1 uncultured Gammaproteobacteria bacterium
AAAGAAAGAATTTCTTTTTTTACAGAAATATAATTGGCAATATCCATTCCAATTAAAACACCAATGCCATGAGGAATTTGATGTTTGGTATACCCCTCCAGCGCGTGACCAAAGGTGTGCCCATAATTAAGAATTTTCCGAATATTTTTTTCAAACTCATCCTCCTCGACAATCTCCTTTTTTATCAAGAGGCTTTGATAAATAATTTCTTCAGTAATTTTTTTATCTTTCCCTAAGTGATCGATATTTTTATTGATAAACTCAAACCATTCCCCCCCTCTAATTAAGGCATGTTTTACAATTTCACCAATTCCATTAACCATTTCGCTTTTGGGTAGAGTATCCAGAAAGGGAAGGTAAATAAAAATTTCAGAAGGCGGATGAAATGTACCAACTTGATTTTTATATTTACCGACATTTAAACCAGACTTTGACCCGATGCAACTATCAGCCATCGCCAGAAGTGTAGTTGGAATAAATATCCAATCAATACCACGCAGAAGAATATGTGCTGTGAATGAACCGATATCTTGTACCAATCCACCGCCAATAATTAATAATTTATGGTTTTTATGAATTTTATGCTTTAACAAGTATTCTATATATAAAGAGCTTTCGTAAATGCTCTTCTTCTCTTCAACAGAATCAAATATTTTAAATGATGTATAAATCTTTTTATCAAATAATTCTTGATGACTATTACGTACACTTTTATCAATTAAAATATGAAGATTATATTTTTTACTCAATTCTTTTAGCCGTCCAGTTAAATCTTTTTCAAAAAAAACAGGGTATTTAGACATTTGAGATTTTATGATGATCTGTTTCATGTTAATACGTATAGCAATTATATATTATATGCATAATGTATTAAAGAGCGATGTCATGCTTTTTGCATTTATTGACCATTGACATTTTTATATGAATTTTTATATTATACTTATAATTCTAAATCTGCATGTCAACTAATTTCGGTAATTCGATTTTTGAAGAACTTTTTGTACTAGAGCTTGCCAACAATCACTTGGGGAGCGTAAATAGAGGATTAAAAATCATTAGTGATTATGCTAAGATTGTTCGCTTCAACAATATAAGAGCATCAATAAAGCTTCAATTTAGAGAGGTTGATAAATTTATTCATAAAGATCACCGCCACAGAACAGATATAAGATATATTAAAAAAACTCTAGCTACAAAATTGTCTGATGAGGAATATGGCCTATTAATTAATGCTATTCGTAAAAATGGCATGATCCCTATGGCGACTCCTTTTTGATGAAAAATCAGTTGATTTGTGCGTCAATTTGGGAATTGAAATTATAAAAATTGCAAGTTCGGATATTAATGATTGGGTATTGCTTGAAAAAATAGCCTCAACGAAAAAACCTGTTATTGTTTCAACAGGCGGTTCATCATTAAAAGATACGGATGATTTGGTAAAATTTTTTGATAATCGCAATATTCCACTGGCTATAAATCACTGCGTATCTCTTTATCCTTCTGAGGATCATGAATTGGAACTAAATCAAATAGACTTTATTAAAAATAGATATCCCGGACATGTAATAGGTCTTTCAAGTCATGAGTATCGCGATTGGGCTTTTTCAATCCTTATAGCGTACGCAAAAGGAGCAAGAACATTTGAGCGACATATTGATATAGACAAAGACGGAATACCGGTATCTCCATATTGCTCAACTCCTGAACAAATAGATACATGGTTTAAAGCTTTTAATAAAGCAAGAGAGATGTGCGGCGCAGACGGAACACTAAAACGTGTTTCATCGCTTAGGGAAATACAATATTTAGACCAATTAGTTAGAGGAGTCTATGCAAAAAAAGATTTACCTGTTGGTTATGCTATTACAGAGAGCGATATTTATTTAGCAGTTCCACTTCTTAAAGGTCAATTATCCTGCAGGGAATTAATGTCCGGAGAAGTACTTATAAAATCAATAAAAGCTGACAAGCCTATTTATATTGATATGATAGACAGTCCATATGCCTACAGCGAAACATTAAAAAAACATATCTATAGCAGAGGGATTGATCCTATCCCTCCACAAATTGAAATGAATACCGCAGAACTTCTTTCAAATGGTAAAGCTAAAAAAAATAGAAATGCTACATTTAATAACCATAGTAAATCAAAGCATTTATTGCGTTTATAGCACATAGAGGCTTTAGCCCATTTATAAAAATCTAATTGAGAATAAACTATCTACAAAGTATTTGTATAGGATGTAAGTATTTGAGGTAAAGCCCGTTTGATTGAGTAATTATTTTTCCACCCCAATTTTTTGACCTTGCTATCATCAAGGTGCTGGTAAGGAATTTCGTTTTTTGCGGTATTCATGATTTTATATGGAATTTTTGTTTTCAAAATTTTTTCCGCTTTTTCAATTAATTCTAGCACTGAATTTGTATCATTTGATGAGAAATTATACGCGTTGCCAATTGTTTCTTTAAGTTTTTCCAAAAGCAACACATAGCCCTCAGCTACGTCTTTGACGTATAAATAATCCCTGATATAACTTCCATCGCTTCTAATTAACAAGATTTTCTTATTTATTATCGCCTCACAAATTCCAGGAATGATGCGATCCATATG
>CAZJRC010000005.1:0-652 GCA_964548495.1 uncultured Gammaproteobacteria bacterium
GACCGGGATTGAGAAAGAGTATGAACGATTGCTGCGGGAACCCCTGGCTTAGAGCTAGTTGAAACAGATGCTCTTGGACGCCAAATGCGGTCTTTGGGGCAAACGGATCCGATTTCCGGCCGCGATATTACTCTGACCATTGATGGTAAGCTGCAGCAAGCCGCATATTCGGCCGCAAAAGACATGCAAAAGGGAGTAATAATAGTTTCAAAGCCCAATGGGGAAATATTAGCATTGCTTTCCAAGCCGTCATATGACCCCAATATTTTCACCTTAGCGCAGTCTTATTCAGTTTCTTCTGAGGCAGCTAATAAAACTGTTTCTTCAGTCCTCTCAGATTCAGAAAATCAGCCCCTTCTCAATCGCGCTATTGCAGGCGTTTATCCGCCCGGGTCCACTTTTAAATTGATTGTTGCAGCCGCTGGCATTGAAAAAAAGATTATTGATGAGCGATATCTGGTACGCGACACAGGCGTTTTGAATGTGGGCGAATTTTCTTTCAGCAATTGGTATTATACCCAGTACGGTAAAAAGGAGCAGGGCAGATTAAATATCGTCAGAGCGCTGGCGCGATCGAATGATATATTTTTTTATAAATTAGCAGAGCTTTTAAAAGTCGATGCAATTTCCGCAATGGCTAAGAAATTTGGAT
>CAZJRC010000005.1:662-14688 GCA_964548495.1 uncultured Gammaproteobacteria bacterium
GGGCGATACGTTAGGAATTGATTTGCCCGAGGAAGCAACGGGTATTTTGCCATCAAGTAAATGGAAAGAGGAAAATTTCCATGAGAGCTGGTATTTGGGTGACACATATCATTATGGAATAGGTCAGGGCTATTTATTGACTACGCCGCTGCAAGTGAATGTATGGACGCAAGTTATTGCTAATGGTGGAACGCTTTATCAACCTAGGCTGTTAAAAAATCAAAAATCATCCGTCAGCCGACGGATCAAAAATCAAAAATTTTTATCAGAAAAAACTATAGTTTTGATCAGACAAGGGATGATAGAAAGTTGCGCGCCTGGCGGAGTAGCATGGCCATTATACAAATTTAAAATTAAAAATAAAAAATTAAAAATTGACGGGAAAAATTTTTTGAAAGCCGCGTCAAATTCTGCTGATATGAGACAGGTAGCAATCGCGTGTAAAACCGGCACCTCTGAGCATGGGGGAAAAGAGACGCTTCCACATGCATGGATAACTCTTTTTGCTCCTGCCTATAATCCGGAAATAGTCGTCACTATTCTTAATGAATCTTCAGGGGAAGGATCTAATAAGGCAGCGCCGATTGCGAAAAAAGTGCTTGAGGCATATTTTCAAAACAGACAAGATTTTTAAGGCATGAATGATTATCTTTATTGGTTGGGATTTTCCGCGTTTCCAGGTATTGGACCGGCCAGGTTTGCAAAACTAATTGCATTTTTTGGACAGGCCAGCACCGCCTGGAATGCCAATATCAAAGACATTAAAAATGCCGGAATTGACGATAGTCTGGCATATGAATTTGATAAATTCCGAACTAAGTTTTCTATTTTTAATTACGCTCAGGCGCTAAAAAAAGAAAAGATAAAATTTTTTACCTTACAAGACGCTGATTATCCAAGTCTTTTAGCACAGGCGAAAAATCCGCCTTTTGTTTTATATTTAAAAGGCGATCTAGATTTTAGCGAGTATATAAAACTGAAGCCAATTGCTATTGTTGGAACAAGAAAAATTACATCTTACGGGGCACAAGTTACTAATATGCTGACGCATGATTTAGTCCAAGCAGGATGCGCTATTGTTTCAGGATTGGCAATTGGCGTTGACAGAAGCGCGCATCTTGAAGCGCTGGCAAACGGCGGAAAAACTATTGCCGTATTGGCAAGCAGTGTTGATTTTTGCACTCCCAGAGAAAACGAGGCAATATATCGGCGCATATTGGAATCCGGCGGAGCTATTGTTTCGGAAACGCCTGTGGGGGGACAAGTTGTGAAAGGATCGTTTCTTTCCCGCAACCGAATTATTGCCGGATTGTCCTTAGCAGTAGTGGTAACGGAGGGTGCGCAAGACAGCGGAGCGCTTGCCACTGCTAAATACGCAGCCGTATTCCAAAGAAAAATTTTCGCGATACCGGGACCAATTACTTCTAATTATTCCAAAGGGCCTAATTCGCTTATAGCCAAAGGCGCTATACCAGCGACAAGCGCCGCGGATATTTTGTCAGCCTTATCAATTACAAACACTTCCGGAAGACAGAAAATTAAAGCTGATACAAAAGAAGAGCTATTAATTATAAATCTTTTGTCGGATGGACAGATGCATATTGATAAATTGATAAAGCAGATGGATATGACGGCTTCGCAAGCCAGTATAGTTCTCTCGCTTATGGAAATGAAGGGGTTAGTACGCAACTGCGGTTCAGGCAGTTTTGCTTTAGCAGACATTTCTTAAAAAGCTCCTAATGCTTTTCTAAAAACGCGAAAACTACTATAATACACTCATATGTTTTGGGCGGATGAAGCGGCGTCAGAATTAAAAAAAAGAAATCTACCGCTTGAATGGATTGATGATATGAAAACCCCGTCAGGCAAAATCCATGTAGGCGCGCTGAGAGGTGTGGTGGTGCATGATCTTATTTATAAAGCGTTAAAGAAAATAAATGTAAAAACAAAATATACTTACATATTTGACAATCATGATCCAATGGATGATTTGCCCGTCTACCTGGACAGTGATAAATTCACTAAATATCTAGGCATGCCCCTATACAAAATACCATCGCCTGTGGAAGGATTTGAAAATTATGCGACATACTATGCAAAAGATTTTATTAAGGTTTTTGAGAGGATTGGCTGTCATCCGGAAATTCTCTGGTCAACTGAACTTTATATGAGCGGGCGCATGAATCCGCTAATAAAAACCGCGCTGGATAATGCTCGCATAATCCGTGAAATATACGCAGAGATGTATAAAAAAGAAATAGCCAAAGATTGGTATCCTTTTCAGGTCTATTGTCCCAAATGCGGTAAAGTATCGACAACTAAAGCAACAAACTGGGATGGGGAAAAGGTATGGTTCACCTGTAATTTTAATCAAGTCAAATATGCCAAGGGCTGTGGATACAGCGGTCAAATTTCGCCCTTTAGCAATGAGAAAGAAATCAGCGGCAAACTGCCTTGGAAAGTAGAATGGAGCGCCAAGTGGAAAGTACTGGGGGTTACAGTCGAAGGAGCTGGAAAAGACCATATGAGCAGAGGCGGTTCGCATGATTTAACCTCGCAAATCTGTAAACGAGTTTTTGGATATGAAGTCCCATATCCCTTGCCGTATGAATTTTTCTTAACAGGAGGAAAAAAAATGTCTTCTTCCAAAGGCGTAGGATCAACCGCAGCGGACATGCTAAATATCATACCTTCTGAATTATTGCGTTTCCTAATGGTCAAAACCAATATCAAACAAGCAATTAACTTCGATCCAAATGGCGACACAATTCCCAAATTATTTGATGAGTACCAAAAAGCAGCAGATGCTTTTTTTAATAATACAAATGACCCCGATCTAATCGGGGATGAAGGGCTAGCGAGAATTTTTGAGTTATCACAAATTGATGGTATTAGAAAGCCTCCGACAGTACGCTTCTCAACTCTTACACAGTGGGTACAAATGCCGAATATGCAAAATGCAATTAAAAAAGAAGGTCTTGAAGATTGGGCTAAATATGCTCGTATTTGGATAGAAAAATACGCGCCTGATTCCGAGAAGTTCTCAATTGCTAATGATATTCCAGTTCAAGTAAAAAATCTCACGCAAGTACAAAAAGATTATTTAAATCTAATAGCTACAATCATAAACCAAGAATGGATGCCTGAGGATTTTCAAAAAGAGCTTTATGAACAGGCCAAGAAAGCGGGTCTAAAAACTAAAGATGCTTTTGGGGCAATTTATCTAGCGCTTATGGGTCGCGACCACGGGCCAAAAGCAGGTTGGTTAATTCTGTCGCTTGATAAGAAATTTATAATAAAAAGGTTTAAAGAGGTGTGCGAAAATTCTTTATGAAAAAGCTTCTTATAGCAACTACAAATCCTGGAAAAATAATAGAATTAAGCAAACTCTTGTCTGATTTGCCTATACAGCTTGTTTCGCTAAAAGAGGTGGGTATAAAAGAGGATATGGAGGAAACAGGCAAGAATTATCGGACAAATTCCCGCGCCAAAGCCATATTTTTTTCCAAATTAGCCGGCCTCCCCGCTATTTCTGATGACGGCGGACTTGAAATCAGCGCGCTTGGCGGGGCACCTGGCGTTCATTCACGGCGCTGGCTTGGGGAGAAATCAACAGACGCGGATTTAATAAATCATATGAAAAAAATTGCCCAAGAACTGCCTGATAACAACCGCAACGCTTTTTTTCGAACTGTAATCTCTTTCGCAATGCCTGACGGAAGATTCTGGAGCGCTAAAGGCGATGTGAGAGGCATTATTGCCCGAAAACCATTTACCAAAATACTAATTGGCTATCCCTACCGCTGCTTTTTCTTCCTGCCTGAAATTAACAAATATTATCATGAAAGTGAATTATCAGTTGAAGAGCAGACTCTTTACAATCACCGCTTCATCGCAATTCAAAAAATAAAACCGGTTATCGCCAAACAACTTAAACTAAAAATTTAAAAACTAAAGGCTATATTTTTCCATAACTTTAAACATAACTATTCCAAGAGACACCATAACATTCAGTGATTTATTTACCCCCCACATTGGAATCTCAACGATTTGATCTGCTATATCTAATACCTCTTTCGAAATTCCATCAGTCTCATTTCCAACTACCAATGCTAATGGAAAGGGATATTCGGTTTTATCAAATTGAACACTGCGCAAATCCTGCTCTATCGCAACAATACGAATATTTGGGATTTGAGATTTGAGATTTGAGATGGCAGTTTTCGCGTCAGCAAAATATTGCCAATCTACCCATTCAGTAGTATTGATTGAGGCTTTCTTAATCCGCGAATTGGGCGGGGTTTCTGTAGCTCCGCACAAATATATTCTGGTCGCTGAGACCGCGTCCGCCAGACGAAAAATGGCGCCAATATTATAGGTATCTAAAACATTGTCCAGAATAATATAAATTGGGTTCTTTTTAACTCTTGCTTTCTCCTCTTGAGTTGATTTAGTAATCCTAAGCTCCTTTGCTCCCAGTTTAATCATAAAACGTAATTATACACCAACACTTTTTGCTTAAAGACAGTATATAATAAATATTGCATAAAAATTATTCTTTAAACTACTGTGAAAACGAATAAGCTTAAATTACTGTTGGTTACCGACTATTTCTTCCCACACTGGACTGGAATAGCAAAATCGGTTTTCTGCTTGTGCAAATCATTGCAAAATGAATTTGACGTAACAGTGCTGACAGTGCGATTTGATAAAAAACTTCAGGAAAAAGAATTGTTAGAAAAAATTTTAATAATTCGATCTGATTTTCTATTTACTATAAGCAGATCAAAATATTCTATTGCTATTATCTGGGATTTTTTAAAACGCGTCGCGCGTTCTGATGTTGTATTTGTAAATTCACCTTCAGCGAATATTTTCTTCTTCGCAATTATAAGTAAGCTATTTCATAAAAAACTATTAATTTTCCATCAGGGAGATTTGGTTTTGCCACTTGGGTTCAAAAATAAGCTGATTGAAAAAATCTTTAAAGCGTCCTCCTTTATAGCATTTTCCTTGGCAGATAAATTAAGTACGTATACAAGTGATTACGCAGAACACTCGATAGTACTTAATCCTTTCCTCTCAAAATTCACGGCGCTAATACTTCCTGTTTATTCGCAGAATTCAAATGCTTCAATATCCAAAAGAATAACAACAATTACGGATTTAAAGAAAAAAAATAAAATTTTATTTGGTTTTGCTGGAAGATTTGTTGAAGAAAAAGGATTTGATATCTTGTTTAACGCAATTTCTTTACTAGTGCCGAATCTACCTAATGTACATTTTGTTTTCGCGGGTCAAAAATATATGCCGTACGAATTTTTTTTCACTAAACACAAAGATCGTTTTGAGAAAGTCAAGCAATACATAACGTTTCTTGGCTTATTAGATGATTATGAGCTCAAAGAGTTTTATAAGAATATCGACTTCATTATTGCGCCATCCAGGTCAGATTGTTTCAATATGGTACAGGCTGAAGCTATGCTTTATGGCACACCTGCGATTGTCGCAAACATACCCGGACTTAGATATTTGGTTAGTGAATCTGGTTTTGGAGTGCTTTTTAAAACTGAAGACGCTCAGGATTTGGCAGATAAAATATCGCAGGCACTAAAAAATAAACATGCTATAATGAAGGCTGAAAAAAAAATATTGAGCCTTTTGGATAATGAAAAAAATGTCAATAAAATTAGAGACTTTATTACTGCGTGAGATTGATCCTGTATTCGCAACGCGCGCTCGTTTTATCCTTGATATAATTGCGCGGGAAAAGCCAAAGAGAATTCTCGATATTGGCTGCGGCAGAGGATTTTACATCAAAGCATTGTCTCTTTTTTTATTCCCCGAGCAGATTCATGGTATAGATATCAATAAAGCCTATATCGAAAAGGCCCAAAAATCCAACGCTGATGCGCGTATTTATCTTCAAACAGGCAGTATTTACAAACTTCCGTACAAATCGGAATCAATAGATACTATTATTTGCTCTGAGGTATTTGAGCATTTGAAGCATGAAAAAAAAGCCATAGCCGAGATTGCCAGGGTCTTGAAACCCAATGGGTCTCTAATTGTTACAGTTCCCAACCATGATTTTCCCTTTCTCTGGGATCCTTTGAATTGGATTCTAATGAGGGCGTTTCATACACATATTGATAAAAATATTTGGTGGCTTGCCGGAATTTGGGCTGATCATAGACGATTGTATACTCAAAAATCCTTGCGAGAACTTTTTACAACAGAAAAATTACACATTATGCAGTTTAAATACCTTGTCCGGCATTGTCTTCCATTCGCGCATTTTCTACTTTATGGTATAGGTAAAAATTTGGTTGAGCGAGTAAAATTAACACAATTTAGTCGTTTTCATACCACTCCTTCATCTCTAGCATTCGCGATTGCAGCCTTTTTTCGATTTCCTTCCCGCAAGAATCAAGATTTGATAAATTCACCTGCTGTTGGATTAGCTGTCCATATAAAAAAGAAGTTAAGGTAAGTAGGCTTTTTTAAAAATCATAACTTTGGGATGATCATAGACCGTAAATGGCTCCTCTGCCCAGTCATCAGGAAAATCAAGCGGAATGCCCAGATATCTGAGCGAGGGGTATGAGGTAAATTCTTTTATCTTTTTGTATTGCAGCTTGTCAGCAAGTAAGTCATTGTAAAATTTTGTCATTCTTGGATACCTCTCGGGAACTGTAGGTATATTACTCCAGCCTCTACCGGATGAAAGTATCAGATAATCTCCTTTTGCTAAAAGTTCATTCATTTTTTTCCATTTTTCAGGAGTATCGGGATCAAAAACCGGTAAAAGCTCACCCGCGTAAGAGATATGCCCTCCAATTGGCAATGGATCATCCCAATGTTCATTAAGTAGAAAACTAGCAGAGGGCACATGTTGATATATCCAAGCGGATGCTGATACGCGGCTCACTGGATGAACATAAATAGAAATAAAACTAAGCGGATAAATTAACAGCAATAATATTAATGCTCCTTGCTTGGTTTTGCCCCAAGATATTGTAAAGTAATAAAAGCCAATGCCCGCGAAAAGAGCGAAAAAAGGAAATAGGAAGATAAAGTATCGCATTGTTTTGACAAATTGAGTTGACTGGTAGATAAAAAAGATGATTATCCATGTTAGTATTGCGATAAGCTCGACATTTTTATGCTTTTTAACTAAATAAAATATCCCAATTAAAATGAAGAAAAAATATATGATCCCTACTCCATAAAAAGCAAGATTGTATAAGCTGTACAACACTGGCGGTTTATGTACCCATTGCACCGCGGGAGGATACCAGGCATCAGGGGTATCGTAATATTTAAGAGTTTTTATATTCTCCAAAAATAACGGACTTATTTGTAAGTTAAGTATATTCCCATCTTTGAAGTAATATGGGGCTGAAAAACGAAAAACTATTAAACTTACTACAAAAAAAATTAAACATATCAAGACCAGCCTTAAACCGGGAGCATGTTCAAGGGATTGCCTGAAAAGCTTTCCCTCATGTTCTTTCTTTGCAAACAGGCTCTTTATTGCCTGTAAGCAGATAAAAAATAGCAGCAATGGCAAAAAATAAATAGCACTTATCTTCGAGGCTGCTCCTAACGCGAAAAAAATGCTGCTAAAAAAAACATTCTTTATTTTTTTTGTAAAATAAAATTTAAGAGCAAAATAACAACTTATCATCAAGAAAAAACTTAGAAAAGTATCTACGGTAAAAAAGTGTGACTGTTGTATCTGGAATACTGTAATCGCATAAAAGAATGCTGTAAGATATGGAATTGGCCTTGGTAATTGAAGATGTTTTTTTAAAAGTACGGCGATATTGAAAATTACAACTGTCGTTAAGATATCAAAAAAACCAGATAATAATCGGCATTGAATGCCAGCGCAATTAATTTATTCATTACAACAGGAAATGTGCCGTAGACATAAAATTTAAAGCCCACGTTCGCGGGATTAAAAAGAGAAATTTGGGGATTTAGATATTCAGAAAGCGACGCGGGCATCTTCATCGCATTACCAACCATGGTAAGAAATCGCTCGTCAGGGTGCAGATGAAAGTCCTTGTCCCAGTTTAAATTGTAGAAACGGAAAAATGAGGCAATAAGGATAATTCCTATAAGAATAAGTTTTGTCTGAAATTTAATCTTTGACATATTAATTTTCTAGAGAGTCAATTTTTTTTAAAAATAAAAACCGTCGGTCTCTCAAAAACATTTGCCGTCTCTTCGAAGCTGAAGACCGGGTTGTTCAGGTAGGTTATACGACAATATAGATCGCAAGGCGTTTCATATATTTTGTGGAATCCCAGTCTGCCCGAGAGTAATTGAGAATAAAAAGCGTATCCATTGGGATATTTTTCAGGATTTTCCAGACGGGTTTTCAGTATTCGCTGACTGGGCAGGATAATATAATCTGAGTTTTGCAATTGTTGAGCTAGAGCACTTGGCGTGTGTTCGGGCGAATTATTATCTAATTCATAAAAATTAAAGAGTGTGATTTTATTATAATTATCATTAAATGGTGTAATCCCCATATCATAAACTTCGCTAAGTATATTAGCGCTTGAGGGGATATTTAATAAAGAATAATTCCGTGCCGCGAAACGAGAGTCGCTTTGTACAAAAGCAGTTATAAAATAGGAAGTCGCAAATAGATAATTTACGCCTACAAACACACCTAATAGCAAATACTTGATGCTAAGTATTTGATGGGATTTAAGAATCCGCCATAAATCCGCGAAAGAGGCCGCAAAAATCAGCCATATGAATGGCAATGTCGGAACTATATAGCGGGTCCATTTAACATATAAAAATGCTTGGGATGAAAAAAGTATTAAGAAGAAAGCGATAAGTATTAAGTATTTACTATTTCTTGTTCTTGCTGAAATAAAAAGAATATAAAGAAATGATGGAATAAGTAATGCCGTCAATAAGGGATTGAGGAGAAACGGATAAACGTAAAGAAACTGAAAAACGATTGGGGTAGTGTTCGCAAATTCTCCTGTGTAGAAAACATACAGTGATCCAAGAGCTACTTTTGATTCATATTGAACAGTTCCAATGAAGGATGGATAGTCTAATATGACATAAGGACTAGCGAGCAGGTAAGTCATATAGGCTGCCAATAGAAACAATGTTGTTTGTTTGAGCGCGCGCAAAAGAACCGGCCGCGCGTATTGATTTTTCTGAAAAAAGAAGGCGAGAATGGGTATCGCGAGCAATACCAGGTGCGATATTTTAGTCGCCACCAGAAGACCAAAGATTATTCCCAAAAACAAGATCATAATAATCCTCGTTGATTCCAATACCTTCAAACAGAGTCCGAATAAGACCAGCGTAAAAAAAGTAAGCCAAATTTCAAAAGTGCCGAAATGAGCAAATTGAATAAGTCCCGGACTAAATACTGCTAAAAATGCTGCCATCAGGCCGCAGTATGTATTTTTTAATTTCCTGCCTATGAAAAAAAGGAGCGGGACAAGAAGCAGCGAAAATAAAGCTGAATAAAATCTGCTTATTATGATTGCCTGTTCAAAGGAAACTTGCTGAATTGATACGATTTCAAGAGGAAATCGCATATCGTACAATTGCCGTGTGAAATTAACCAATACGCCTGCGGCATAGATGGTGTAAATAGGCAATGAGCCGTAAGCAAAAAAACGCGGATTCATCTGTTCCGGAAATTTAAGCTGAGACACAGAGGAGGCGATATTGCGCTCGTCGGGATGGAAATAAAACGGCGCTCCCCAATTGAGATTATAAAAGCGCAAAAACAGCGCTATGACTGTCAATATAATGAGCAAAAAATAAGCATTTTTATTATTCATACAGCTATATTAATTATGTTAACATGAGAAAAAAGAAATTACAAAAATTATAGCGGGTTAATTGACTATATACAGGAGAAATCGAGCTATTTTATAGCTTCTAGTTAATACCAGGAATATGTAATATGTCAACAAGAATCAGCTGAAAAATAACGAAAGAAAAAATAATGAATACGAGCCCAACTATAGAGGAAATCAGTTGATCCCGGGCAGCCTGTATCGCCTCCGGCTTGCCGGATGACGCCATAATCTTGTATCCTGCCGAAATGATCAGTAACAGCGCTATACCGCCGGCCATACTCAAGACGATAGTAAAAATTCTGGCTATGAAATCGCCAGGATTGGTTGGAAAGTCACCCTTTTTATCAAGGTCAGTCAGGGATGTTTTGATTGCCGCACATCCGCCACTGCCTAACCATTTGACGCAAGGAGGCTTCAGGGGATCAGGCGCGACCTCATGCGGCGGAGGGGCATCAGGCGCATCTGCCTTCAGTATTTCTTGCGCACTAAACCCAGTAATACAGCCTTTATCTATAAGAGTTGTGATTGAATTTCTATCATCCGCTCCATAGCTAGCAAACACCCTTTCTATTGCCTCTATGGTACCTTTATCATACACAATCCCACCGTCTCCCGCACCTGCACAGGTTCCGTTGCCGCTTATTGCCTTAAGAAGACCTTCTGACGGTATCCAGCCACGACTTTTGAACTCGCTTAGTAAACTTGGTGGTAATTTAATATTTTCCTCATGTAAGAGACTTGATAAAACATCCTCTGATTCAAGAACGCCTTTAAATGCTCCTCCCAAAAATCCTCCTTGACCGATTTCATTGCCATATTCGTCTTTTAAAACATCCTTCAGTCCTACACCGCTAAGATATTTATTCATTGTGGGCGATGTCGCTCCAACGCCATACTCTCCCAAAACGCCATAAATGTCTGCTTGCAGAATCTCTACGTTTTTCTTATATATGTCATCTGCTTTATTATATATATTCTCCAATTCTTCTATTTGCTTCGCCAGTTGTTTCCCTTGTTTGTATGCTTCAGTTAATTGCGAGATTACTTTCGCTAAAACCGAGTAGTCAATAACAGGTATAGTAGCCTCAGCCTGTTGATGATGCTTAAAATAAAAAGGCGAGGAGGAAAAAACCACCAACGACAAGATAATAGCTAAAATAAACTTTTTCACTATTTATAGCATTGCAAAAAATGATTAACTTTGCAAGCCCCTAAATTATATATCTCCATAGAACCAGAAGTCAGAGGGTGTGGGATAAAGAAGGTTCTGCTGCATCTCGCTGGTCTTCACCTCAAGATAGTTCTTGATCAAGCTCAGCGCGAAAACTCCGCTTTCAATCAATGTCTTGTCTTGTCTAAGATTTTCCAGTGTTTCGTTAAGCGAATGCGGGGTCTGCTTCAGACTGCCTTTGTCCCAAATATTCTCATCATACGGACCAAACCCCAGCTTAACCGGATCTAATTTGCTTTTAATACCTTCAATACCGAAAACTAACTGCGCGGAGAAGGAGAGGTAGGGATTGGCTGTAGGATCCGGACAGCGAAACTCCAGGCGTTTGCCTTTCTCCATATTTTTGAAGTAAACCGGTATTCTGATAGCCGCACTTCTGTTTCTTTTTGAAAAAGCAATAGCCGTTGGCGCCTCAAAATGCGGCACCAATCTGCGGTAAGAATTCAGGGTTGGATTGGTAATTCCCAAAAGTGTTCCGATATTAGATAGAAGACCTGCTAAATAAGAGAGACCTGCTTTTGACAGTTCCCCATAGCCTTTGGCATCAAAAAACACATTTTTGCCGTCTTTGAAGATGCTTTGATTGGTATGCATGCCTGAGCCATTATCGCCATAAATAGGCTTAGGTAAAAAAGTCGCGTGCATCCCATATTTTTTGGCTAAATTGCGGGCGACGTATTTATATTTCATTACTTTATCTGCCATTGATAACAAGCTATCAAATCGCATATCAATCTCTACCTGGCCGGCTGTTGCGACTTCGTGATGATGCACTTCAATCGGGACACCGATTGACTCGAGGATAGTTGTCATTTCAGAGCGGTAAGCCTGGAGTTTGTCCTGAGGGGGCACGGGAAAATATCCAGACTTGGGAAGTATCTTATAGCCATCGCTTTCTTCATCTGGAAAATCCGGATTTTCGTCGCTTTGTATATGAATATATGAATCATTAGCTCCCAGATGAACCGAAAGTTTGTTTAATATAAAGAATTCAATCTCCGGCCCCCAATAAGAAATATCACCAATGCCTGATTTTTTCAAATATTTTTCAGCCTTTTTGGCTGTGAAACGCGGATCTCTCTCAAACGGCCCAGCGTCTCCCGGATTGTATACATCGCAAATGCAAACAAGTGTTTTTGGATAGAAAGGGTCGAGGAAAAGCGTATCAAGATCAGGCTTGAGAAGCATGTCGCTTTCAAAGATACTGCAGAAGCCCTTGATGCTGGAGCCGTCAAATCCGAAACCCTGCTCAATTCCTTTAATGGTAAATTCGTGGGCAGTTATCGTCATATGCTGCCAGACTCCGCGTAGATCTGTAAAACGAAGGTCTACAAATTGAATTTCGCCTGATTTTATCAATGTTAGAGCTTTTTTATAATCCATACAATTAATCTTGGGGACTTCGTTGTCGCCGGAATTTACAGTGGACTTCTTTGTCCTATTACCTCTAAATGAAGTTACCAGTATTAAATCATATCAATCTAATCATGTCAAGCGCTATTGACTCATATCTGCTCTATGTATATAATCCCATTAATATGAATGAGAGAGAGAAATATAGTCCAGTCAATGAATTCGAGCGAGGATTTCTGCCGCCAAAAGACCCTTTGCGCAAGCTCCCACAAAAGGAATTTGGAGAGGTTGAAGAGTTGGGAACTAATATCCCTACATTGCTAGAAAAAGGTGAGCTTCGTTCCAGTTTACGCGCGCTTGAGCCTGTGAATGTTGGCCTTCTAAACAACGAACGGGAAATGAACCGAGCGTTCATGTTGTATACTTTTCTGGCAAACGCGAATGTGCACGCGATAGGAGAGGAAAAAATAAATATTATTCCCAAGGGGGTGGCTATACCACTTGTCGAACTAGCCGATAGATTAGAGGCTCCACCAATACTTTCATACAAACCATACGGGCTTGATAACTTTTATAGACGTGATCCGTTAAAGCCGATAGAATTGGGTAAGAAAAAGGCAGACTTGGGAAATTTGGATACACTCGTCACTTTCACCCATCTTCCAGATGAAAAATGGTTTATCTTAACTCATACAGAGATTGAACAGGAGGCAGCGCCAATAATTAACAGTGCAATAAATCTCCAAGATACAGCTGAATTGGAAGTTAGATCCGGAGTCTTAAAAAATTTACAAATAATTGAGCGTTCAACAGGAGAAATGGCTGACACTTTGAGTAGAATGACGGAGGGAAACAGAACGGAAGTTTATTTCAAGGATTTCCGGCCATATATACAACTTTACAGCAATGTTGTGTATGAGGGCGTAAAAAAATTTGAAGGAAAACCGCAATCTTTTAGAGGCGAGACCAGAGTGCAAAGCTCAATTATGCCTCTTCTTGATACGCTCTTGGGAGTTGAGCATAAAGAAACAGGCATGACTAAACATATCGCAGATATGCGTGTCTATATGCCCAAAAGCCACAGAAATTTCATAAAAACCGTTGAGGCAAAAGGGCGGGAAAATGGCACTCACATTCTTAGAAGATATTTATCTCAGTCCGGAAATACTGAATTGAAGGACGCTTACAATAGCACGCTGGAAAATATGAGCAGATTTAGAGGTCAGCATCTGGAATGGGCAAATATTTATATCGCGCAAAAAGCCAAAAGGATGGAGGCAAAATATGGAACAGGCAATACGGAATTTTTGGTTTGGCTGCAAGAGCTAAAAGACGAGACATTGGCAGCGCGCTTGAAATAATTATGTCTTACCAGCGGAAATGCGCGAAGGCCTTATTTGCTTCAGCTTGTTTAAGTGTTATGTCCCGCTTGCGTATACTTTCACCCAAATTTTGAGAGGCGTCGAATAATTCCGCGGCTAATTTCTCTCCAAAACTGTGGTATTCTTTATTTGATCTCTTCCTGCTCGCCTCAATGATCCAGCGAAGCGCGATAGACATGCGCCGGTCATGCCTCACCTCAGAAGGC
>CAZJRC010000005.1:14698-18672 GCA_964548495.1 uncultured Gammaproteobacteria bacterium
CTTTGACTTCGACTTTTGGCCCTACGTTTTGTACTGCTTTCTCAAAAATTTTAAGCGGATCTTCGCCCTTGTTTGTAATAATAGTTAACGCGTTATAAACTTGATGCTGCGCAACTGTTTTCTTGCCGTCGCGCATAACATAATTAATAAGTTTGGTAATTAACGCGTTTTTATATATTGTATCCGGTTCTATTTTTCTTTTTTCAGCCTTTTTATGTCTCATGCTAAAATTATTTGGCCGCTCCGGCGGCTTTTTGCAATTTTGTACCGTATATACTTCTTGACGATTTTCTTGCCTCCGCCCCAAGAAGATCATACTTACCCCGTACTAAGTGATATTTTACACCAGGCAAGTCTCTAACGCGGCCGCCTCTTACCAGGACAATACCGTGTTCGGAAAGAGTGTGTCCGATTCCTTGAATATAGGCGGTTACTTCCATTTTGTTAGATAATTTGATACGGGCTACTTTGCGCAAGGCTGAATTTGGTTTTTTGGGCGTCATTGTCTTCACCAGAGTCACAACTCCTCTTTTCTGCGGAGAATTAATAGCTTTATAAATCCGGTCTTTGGCATTAAAAAGAGTTTTCAACGCTGTTGAACGGGTCTTTTTCAACTTTTTTGATCTTCCTTTTTTAGCTAATTGCGACAATGTCGGCATAATATTTATTATCTCTTAATTTACAAGTATTATAACACACTTTTATAACTATTTAGTTTATTCTCAATTAAATTGAAAAAACTTCAGGCAGTTTGTTATTGTGCTTCTTGCGCTGTAGAATCTATTTCTGTTAATTCATTAGCTTGTGCTTCATCTTTTTCCATATTGAGTCCCGCTACGGGGATCAGGCGTCCGATAATAACATTTTCTTTAAGGCCCAGAAGCTTGTCAACTCGACCTTCAACCGCGGCTTCTGTAAGTACGCGGGTTGTCTCCTGGAAGGAAGCTGCTGACAGCCATGAATCAGAGAATAGCGCGGACTTTGTAATTCCCAGCATTACCTGCCGTCCGGTTGCCGGTTCTCCTCCCTCTGAAAGCACCTCCGCATTTATTTCTTCAAACTTAGTCTTAGTAATAAAATCTCCAGGGATCAACGAGCTGTCTCCTACCATCTCAACAATTATTTTATCTGACATCTTGCGGATGATAACTTCGAAATGCTTATCATTAATGCCTATGCCTTGCGATTCATAAACCTTTTGGATTTGTGTAATCAGATATCGCTGGACAGAAAGCAATCCGCTTATCTTGAGCACCTCTTTTGGATCAAGATCGCCTTCGGCAAGGGGTGTGCCGGCTGCTATATCATCTCCGTCTGAAACGGCAAGTGTCGCGGACAACGGGATGAAGTAATCCCGGGACTCAATCGGTTTGATCCGGCTATTCTTGAGTTGAATACGGTGGCCATCGTTGGTAGTTTCAACTTTTACTTTACCTGTGATTTCAGAAATAACCGCAAGATTTTTAGGGGTACGCATTTCAAAAAGCTCTTCGACCCGAGGCAAACCCTGGGTGACATCAGACATAACAATGCCTCCATAATGTTTAACTTTCATTGTCAACTGTGTTCCCGGCTCTCCAATGCTTTGAGCCGCCATGACGCCGACCGGCACGCCCATGGCTACTTTTCTTTTGGTTGACATATCCCAACCATAACAGTCAGCGCATAATCCATTAGTAAGCCTACATGAGAGCGATGAGCGTACGATAACTTCTGTGATTTTGTTTTTTTCTAAAATAGCTACGTTTTCTTCATTTATCTCCGTACCTGCTTTGAATATGATTTTTTTGCTTGACTTGTGATAAACATTTGCTGCCAGAATTCTACCGACAGCTCGCTCACTCAGGCTGCTTGTGCGGTCATTTTCAGACTGGCTTATAGTGAGTCCCTCTGTGCTTCCACAGTCAACTTGTCTTATTATAACTTCGTGCGCAACATCAACCAATCTTCGTGTCAAATATCCGGCATTGGCCGTCTTCAGAGCTGAGTCAGTTAATCCTTTTCTTGAACCTCGGGCTGAGGCAACATATTCAAATATAGACAATCCTTCACGGAAATTAGATTTTATTGGAAGTTCCACAATTTTGCCTAGTGGATCTACAATCAGTCCACGGATGGCTGACAACTGCTTGAGCTGCTCAACTCCTGCCCTGGTTCCTCCCGAATCGATACTAATTTTGATAGGATTGTCGGATTTTAAATTATTCCATGTCAGACTCGCGACTTCATCTGTAGTTTTCAGCCAAACATCATTTGAAAGCCTTTTCTTCTCAGTTTGCGTAATTAATCCTGTCTGATATTCGTCATCAATTACCGCTACTTTTTTTTCTGCTTTTTTCACTAAATCTGTTTTTTCAGGAATTATTTGATTGTCAAACACAGAAACGCTGATGCCTGAAATTGTCGCCGCGTAGAAACCAAGATCTTTAATCCTATCAATAAGGTTAGCAACCTGCTCTGATGGATACATTTTCATAGCCTTTGTAGTTACCTGTTTGATTCTTGACGCGTTAATGCTTTCATTTATAAATCCGAAGTCCGAAGGAAGTAATTCATTAAATTTCAATCTGCCTATGCTGGTTTCGATAACTTTTTCATGCCCACCTATCTTGACCCGAGCCTTGATCGGTTCACGCAGCTGGATTTTGCCTAAATCATAAGCCAACAGGGCATTATTGATATTGTTGAAGATAGGCTCATTGTCTGTGCTCTTGCGGCTTGCTTCGTCTAGGCTTGTCATGTAATAAATGCCAAGAGCCATTTCTTTATTGGGAAGCGTAATCGGATCACCATTGGCTGGCTTAAGCAAGTTATGCGACGGCATCATAAGGCTTACTGCCTCAATCTGAGCGTTTTTAGACAATGGGATATGAACAGCCATTTGGTCGCCGTCAAAATCCGCGTTGTAACCGGCGCAAACACAAGGATGAAGCTGAAGAGCTGAGCCTTCAATCAAAACAGGGTAAAATGCCTGAATGCCTAATTTATGTAAAGTAGGCGCCCGATTCAGAAGAACAGGATGCTCCTTGGTAATTTCCTCCAGTATATCGAATACTTCCGGCGGACGTTTTTTAATATAGCGCTTGGCTGATTTAATATTTGTCGCCAGACCCCGCACTATGACTTCACGAAGAATAAAGGGCTTAAAAATCTCCAGAGCCATGTCTTTGGGTAATCCGCATTGAGAAAGCGCAAGCTCGGGACCTACTACTATGACTGAACGCCCCGAATAATCAACGCGTTTGCCAAGTAAATTTTGGCGAAACCTACCCTGCTTCCCCCGCAGCATATCGGAGAGTGACCGAAGGGTTGAACCAGCAGTCTGACTGCTTCTCTGCGAAGAGTCAATCAGTGAATCAACTGATTCCTGCAACATTCTTTTTTCATTACGTAAAATAATCTCCGGAGCACCCAAAGCAGTTAAGTGTTTCAATCTATTATTTCTATTAATCACTCTTCTGTATAGATCATTCAGATCCGATGTAGCAAATCTCCCGCCTGAAAGTTGTACCATAGGCCGAAGATCAGAGGGGATTACAGGTAAAATTGACAACACCAGCTGCCGGATTTACATCGGTTTTACGAAGCGATTCAATCAGGCGCAATCTTTTTACAATTTTTAAATAGCGCTGGCCGCTGGCTTTTGATGCATCTGTACGAAGATTCGCAATGAGGGTAGACAGATCCAATCCGTTAATTATCTCAAGCAATGCTTCTGAGCCGGTTTTAATAGTAAAAAAGATTGGTATGTCGTATTCAAGGAGTTTAAAATATTCATCTTCTGATAAAACACTACCTATTCGCAAGCTCTTTAGTAATTTTGTAAATGTTTCTGAAATTTCATCAATTTTTTTAATTTCTGAATCAATTGATCCTCCAGCGTGCATTAACTTCTGTTTTTTTGTCAGCTCCACTTCTTCTTGAATCAATTTTTTCTGGATTGAGGCCACTTTGGTTAATTTTAATTCTTTTTT
>CAZJRC010000005.1:18812-19063 GCA_964548495.1 uncultured Gammaproteobacteria bacterium
ATTAAATATGAAGCGTAGTAGATTATAGATTCGAGATTTTTTTGTGGAAAATCCAAGAGCAAGGAGATGGGCGAAGACGCGCCTTTAAAAAACCAAACATGCGCGACAGGCGAGGCCAGACTTATATGCCCAAGTCTTTCTCGTCTGACACGGGAAAGCGTTACTTCTACGCCGCATTTATCGCATATAATACCTCTGTATCTAATTCTTTTATATTTGCCGCAGTAACACTCCCAATCTTTTGTCGGCCC
>CAZJRC010000005.1:19079-19937 GCA_964548495.1 uncultured Gammaproteobacteria bacterium
TACCTCTCCATATGACCACTGCAAAATATCCTCACTTTTAGCTAATAATAATTTCAGCGACTTAAAGTCGGAAATATTCAGATCCTTGGTTAAGTTTTTGCTATAATTACTGTTATTCATTATACAGCTTCTCCTTTCTCTGCCTCTTTAGCAGTCAGATCTGTTTCGCTATCCACTGCTGGCAAAATGACAGGCGGCACGGGTGTTGACGCTGGTTCAATCATGTCTGATTTATCAAAAACATCTTCTACTTCAAGCGATTTTTCCAATTCCACAACCTGTTCTTTTACCTGATCCGAGGCAATTTCTTCTTTTGCTTCAACTGCATCATTGGCGACTACAGCCCCCATAGGCATTACATTGAGACCAAGAGATTGTAATTCTTTTATAAGCACCTTGAAAGATTCAGGGACTTTGGGCGTTGGAATATCTGTTCCTTTGACGATGGCTTCAAATGCTTTGGCGCGCCCGACAATATCGTCGGATTTGATGGTTAACATTTCCTGTAAAATATAGCGCGCGCGATGAGCTTCCAGCGCCCAAACTTCCATTTCTCCCAGTCTTTGTCCGCCCATTTGAGCTTTGCCGCCAAGCGGCTGCTGGGTGACAAGCGAATAAGGACCTGTCGAGCGGGCGTGTGTTTTATCCTCAACCATGTGAATAAGTTTCATAATATATTCTATTCCAACAACAACTTCCTTATTATATGGCAGGCCAGTCCTGCCGTCTAATAATTGAACTTTTCCTGAGACGGGTAATCCTGCTTGCTTTAATAAATTTACAATTTTATCTTCGGAAATTTTTTCAAAAACGGGTACTCCTACTTTCATATTAAGTTTCTGAGCGGCAATGCCAAGA
>CAZJRC010000005.1:19976-22830 GCA_964548495.1 uncultured Gammaproteobacteria bacterium
CGGTAATATCCTAGAAAAAATTCCTTTATTTCCATGCTTGCCAGCCAGCTTGTCGCCAACAACAACATGCCGGAACTGGGCAACTTCTACAATAATTTTACGAAGACTCCCTGGCTCAAGCTCATCGCCCTGTTTTCTGTCAAGGATTTGTACGCTGATAACGGTTCCCCGTTCGCCATGCGGCATATGAAGGCTAGTATCACGGACTTCACGTGCTTGTTCTCCAAAGATAGCGCGAAGCAATCTCTCCTCAGCTGTTAATTCCGTTTCTCCTTTGGGGGCGATTTTGCCGACTAAAATATCTCCCGGGCCTACTTCACTTCCGAGCACGATAATACCTGTTTCATCAAGATTGGCTAAGTCCTCTTCTGAGATATTCGGGATATCCCTGGTTGTCTCCTCCGGTCCAAGTTTTGTCTCAACAACCGCAGCTTCATATTTCTCAATGTGGATTGATGAAAGAATATTTTCTTTGACTAATCTATCGGAAATCACAATCGCGTCTTCGTATCCTAATCCATCAAGCGACGCGTAGGCTATTAAGAGATTTCGCCCAAGCGCGAGTTCTCCATTTTGCGCGGAAGGACTATCAATAATAACAGTGCCCTTTTTCACAAGTTGGCCTGAAAAGACCAATGGCCGCTGTGTATATGAAGTTGCTTGCGACGTACGCTGGAATGTTTCAACTTTGAAAGTCTCCTTTTTATTATTTTTGCCTTCAAGCACTACTTTATCAGAATCAACATAAGTGATTTTTCCGTCAAAAGGCGCCCTCACAATTCTTTTCATTACTTCCGCGATAGCTGATTCCATACCTGTTCCAACTATGGGACTTTCAGGATGCACTAAGGGAACGGCCTGGCACTGCATATGCGTTCCCATGAGCGCGCGATTGGCCTCGTCATGAGCTATAAAAGGAATTAGAGACGCGGAAGCGCCTACTACTTGACGCGGCGTGACATCGATGTATTCAATTACCTCGCGATCAACCTCTATAAAATCCGCGCGGTATCTGGCAGCAACTCGAGCATCCAGTATCTCTCCCTTGTCTGAAATAGCCACTCCAGCATGAGTTATATAATGCTCCCTCTCATCGTCAGCTGTCATATAAACGATTTCGTCAGTTACCAAAACTTTCGTTTTTCCACGATTTTTTGTCTTAATAACCTTTTTATAAGGAGCTTCCAAAAAGCCGTGCTTATTTACTCTGGCAAAGAGCGCCATATAGGTAACAAGTCCTATGTTTGGTCCTTCTGGACTTCGAATAGGATCAATTCTGCCATACTGTGAGCTGTTAATATCTCGTATTGAGAATGCCGCTCTTTCCCTTGAAATACCTCCGGTACCCATGACTGTCAAACGGTTTAAATTATCAATTTCGGAAAGCGGGTTGGTTTGGTCAAGTATTGTTGAAAGCTGTGAGGTACGGAAAAATTCATTAATAGCTGCCATAATTGGTCGGGCATTGATAAGATTCGCGACTGTAATAGGTGTATCCGGCTGCAGAAGACTCATGCGTTCCTTGATGCTTCTTTCAACACGCAGGATTCCCAGACGAAAAGCGTTAATCGCCACTAATTCTCCCACGCTCCTGACGCGGCGGTTAGCAAGACTGTCAATGTCGTCCGTATCTCCCATTCCCCGCTCAAGCATAATCAGATATGAAATTGTGGCGATGATATCATCAGTTGTTAAAACGCGCTCTTCCGATGGAGTATATTCAGGAACGGCTTTAAGGCGTTTATTAATTTTATATCTACCCACGACACCAAGATCATAACGGCGGTTATTAAAAAAGAGATTGGTAAAAAACTCCCTAACTTTATCCAATACAATTGGTTCACCAGGGTGGATTTTTTTGAATATTTCAATAATCGCCTCAATCTCGCTTCCTGTACCGTCCTTTTCCAGTGTATCTTTGATAAATGATACCTTGCTGTCCGCTTCAACATTTTTAAATTTTTCTATTATGGCGTTGTTGTCTGATATTCCAAGCGCCCGTAAAAAAGTTGTCGCCAGAAATTTACGTCTACGGTCAATTTTTACCGTAATCGTACCATAGCGAGTTGTGGCGAATTCAAGCCAAGATCCGCGGGTAGGGCGTATTTCCGCGGAGTAAAGTGTTTTGCCGGTAATTGGATCTTGTGTTCCAATAAAGAATACTCCCGGAGATCGCACTAACTGATTTACGACAGCTCTTTCGATGCCATTTATAACAAACGTTCCTTTTGCTGTCATTTGCGGGATATCTCCTAAAAATACTTCCGCATCGTAACTAGCATTGGTTCTTTTGTTAGTTAGAATAGCTTTTAGCGTCAGTGGCGCGCTGTAAGTAAGTCCCTTAACAAGGGCTATTTCTGGATCTGTAGTTGCCTTGCCAATTTTGTACTCTCCAAAATAAAGACTCCAATTTTTGCCTGTAAAATCATCGATGGGGGAAATTTCCTGTAAAATTTCAGCAATACCTTTTTCTTGAAATAATTTATAAGAGTCTTTTTGTAAGGCTAATAGATCCATCTGCGGTAATACTGTGTAGTCTTTGCCCCAATTTTGTCTAATTAAATTGTTGGTTTGCGGTACAGCTTTCTTTGGCATGTGAGATATTAGTTTAAGCAGGATTTTTACTCTAAATATGCAATAAAAAATTCTGGGCTATAGCCCTTAGATTTTTATTTGAAAGAGAGTCTTTAAAGTGTATATCATATACTATATAACTTTGTCAATAACTAATTGGCTCTATGTCAAGTAGTGGGGTATAAGTTAGCTTCAAGTTTAAGCTTAAAAACTCGCCGGGCACATTTTTTGTCATTTCGAGCGCAGCGAGAAATCTAGCGTTTAGCGTAAAAATATCAGA
>CAZJRC010000006.1:0-22736 GCA_964548495.1 uncultured Gammaproteobacteria bacterium
CCCATGAACTTTCCCAGACCCCCTGCCGCCCCTATCACATCCTCTTGTCCCCTCAAAAACAAATGGTATGTATTGGCAAAAATCAATTGTGCCCCAATCTCTGATAACTCATCCGGCGACAATCCTTTCACTACCGCCTGCGTCCCCACCGGCACAAAACAAGGCGTTTCAATAGTGCCATGCGGCGTTGATAACTTCCCTAATCTCGCCCTGGACTTTTTATCTTTTTCTAATATCTTGAAACTAAATTTGCTCATTAAAAATCCAAGTTCAGATTCCCTCGAAAAACTTAAACTTAAGCGCTTTTTCAGCAAGTGTATTAAGATAAGCAGATTCAAAATGAGGCAAACTTCCAGAACTTTTTACCGTAAAATATTTTTCCGCCTCCGTTATAAATTTTGGATATCTATCATACCTAGGAACATATTCTTTCCCCTCACGATCGTTATTCCGCTCAGAAGCGCCAAGCACATCCATAAGCATAGCAAAATACTTATCGCCCTCATGACCCATTGACTTGAACTTGTCTAAGATAAGCCTTCTATTTTCATAAAGACCATCCCCTATTGCCAAATAGAAACGCGTAACCAATGGCCGAGACCAAAAGAGAAGATGCCTGGGATTATAAGCGCCCTGTAACGCTCGATCTGCTACCTTTATAAAATAATCAATTTCATTCATGGTTTCTTTTCTACTAATATCGACTTTATCCATGTCAATGTCGCTTAAAAAACTTTTACGAATTAATGAATTAAGTATATGTCCATGACTATCCACCTTTTCACTGCTTCTCATTTTATCGCTGTTATAAAAAACAATGAGGTCAAAATCCGAACCTTCACTCTCTGTGCCTTTAGTTCTTGAGCCAAAAAAACTTAAACCGCTCAAATAAGGATATTTTTTCTTAAGCTCGGCAAAAGAATCCCTTACTCCTTTCATAGCCTTCAATGATTCTGGATGAATAATAAATCTTTTTTTCTCCAGACTGGCTGGCAAAGTTTCTTTCACGCAACTATTATACTATAAGCTTTATAATTTATCCACTTCTTTCCTGAACTGTGCACCCCTGTCTTTATAATTGGCAAACATCCCGAAGCTCGCGCAACCTGGACTAAGCAGCACCACATCACCCTTCGCTGCGATCTTCACAGCCGCCTTCACAATTGTCTCCATATCCCTCGCCTCCTCAATCAGTAAAATTTCAGATTTGAGATTTGAGTTGTAGCTTTGAGATTTGATCCGTCGGCTGACGGATGAGATTTGAGATTTAATCCTCTTCCACTCATCTCCTACTCCAATAATCGCCTTAATATTCTTCGCCTTGCTTATAACCTGCCCCAACTCCGTAAAATCACTCTTCTTACTCGACCCCCCCAATATCAAAATCAAAGGCTCTTTAAATGCCTCAATCGCTGCTATTGCAGTCTCCGGCGTCGTCGAAAACGAATCATCTATGTATTTCACCCCTCCGACTTCTCTTATCAATTCAAACCTATGCTCCAAGCCTTTAAATGATCTCAATACTTTCCTGATACCATCAAGTGTTGCTCCTGCCAAAGTCGCCGCCATCACCGCGGCGCACACATTTTCCAAATTATGCTTTCCCCGCAATTTAATATTTTCAATATCAATAACCTTTTTTTCTATTATATGAGCGCGCGAAAGGCGACCTAAGCGCTCATCATATCGAAGCTTGACGATTCCATCTTTTACAAAACACCCCAACTCTACAATCCGCTCTCTGCTTACATAAAAAATTTTGCCCGCGGTGTGAATATCCGACTCATTAGTTGCCGGATAATCCCTATTTAAAATTGTAAAATCCTTGTTCGTCTGAAACCTCAAAATATTTCTCTTTGCCTCCACATATTCACGCGTATCTCCATGGTAGTCAAGATGCTCACTCGTAGTCATCAGCATAACAGCGATAAAAGGTGACTTATTTAAATCCTGTAGTTGAAAACTCGATAATTCCAGCACCGCAATTGACTGCTTATTTAATTTATCCAAAAATTCAAGTGAAGGCTTGCCAATATTGCCACCAAGATATACATTTTTTCCTGAATCTTTCAGCATCTCATAAATAAGACTAGCTGTTGTCCCTTTTCCCTTAGTCCCCGTGACTCCTACTATAGGGCATGGACAGGAGTCAAAAAAAAGCTGCGTTTGAGATGTTATTAATACCCCCTCTTTTTCAGCGCCAATTATTTCTTTTATATTTCTTCGTATCCCTGGACTTCTTACAATAATATCTAAAATCTCAAAATCAAAATCTCCCTCTTCTTTTATATCCAAAATAGTTATTATCGCGCCTTTATCTTGCAAATACTTCGCGCTCGACAATCCCTCAACTCCCAGCCCCAATATCCCGACCTTCTTATTCTTCCAATTGATTAAATTGAGATTTTTAAAATTATTTTTAGAAGCAAAATTATAATATTGTTGCATTAAATTCCTAATTTTTCCAGTACCAACGGTCAGATTCGAACTGACGACCGGTCGCTTATGAAACGACTGCTCTACCGCTGAGCTACGTTGGCAAATTTAACTCCAATCCTTTTATCCAACCTTTCATTTCTAAAAACCGCTCTAAACTATTCTGTACATGGATTCTTAAAACACCGTGATAATTACTATCACTAAATTGCTTTTTCCACAAACTATTTTGATAAAAGGGCTTGGTGAATTGACTTAAAGAAATCCCTATAATATTCGACCAATACCTCTCAATCTCTTTTGTCTTCTCTTTATAAGCTATATTTAAAGCTAACCGGACTGTTAAATCTCTTCTATTAATACCAAGACATTTTTCAAGCCAATGCACGTAGAATTTTATCATATTAGAATCAGAGTTACAAAATCCCAAGCGATGTTCATGTTTGTTTTTAAAACCTTCCGCCCAATATAAGGCAATACCAGCAATAAAAAGCTCTCTTGCGTTTATGTGTCCAATATCATCCTTGCCTTTTTCTAATAATTGTCTTTCTTTTTTAAACTTTTTTCGCTTTCGAATTGCTTGTGCGGCAATTCTCCCACTCTGTAAAAGCATTAGCGACTCATTCTTTATTTTAAGTTTTTGTTCATTTGCTAAAGGAAAATTTTTGATCCACTTATGGATAGTTGTTTTTGGTATATCTGTAATTTTTCGTATTTTACCCAGACTTAAACCTTTTTCAACTCTCAATTTAATCACTTCATTTTTAATCTGCTTAGAATAGCGTTGCATAACCGAATTATGCTAAATAAGAAGTATTATGTCAACAAGAAATATATTTATATATAACATCGTTCTAATTATCATTGACTTGTCTAATGCAATTTGCTATTATTGAAAATATATCGCGGGGTAGTGTACGGCGCACGTGAGGCTCAAAATGGGCCCTTTATATGGCAACATATAACAGAGAATTCAGCTATATCGGTGAAACCCTAATCTTATCAAAGGGCAATATCGAGGGAAGACTATCTTCGTACCGCGAAGAACTGTGAACCAAGAACACAGAACTAAGAATAAAAAAATTCATTATGGTTCTTTGTTCTAAGTCCTAAGTTCATAGTTGCCGCAAGGCATAGAACCCGTAGAGACTATACGCTGAAGTCGCCTCAGGCGACATGATATAGTCCGATACTCCGAGTAATCGGAGCAACAACAAGCATAATCTCACAGGCTAGGTTCAACTCCTAGCCCCGCAACAAATAAAGCCGTATACTATTGTACATTAAACCAACTTGAGGTATTGCATTCTTCTTTGCGCTTTCTCCAAATCAGTAGGTGTATTAACATTAAAAATCTCTATACTGGCAGGATATCCATACAATTTACGACGTTCAGTAGCTTTTTTTAATAAATCTGACCATGAATTCGCTTCTTGAACAAGAGGAAATTGAGACGGATCAATTATCCACAAACCAGTTTCATAATATCCAGTCGCATCGATAGACGGTAAAAATGGTTGCTCCTGCATTCGTGTAACTCGACAGCTTTCATCAATCCACATTTTATATTTCCCTGTGGATTCTTTATTATCTGTCAATAATCCTGTCACAAATTGTTGTTTTCTTGTATGGCTTTCATATAATTTATGAACATCAACAAAAGTATATACTTCATCTCCATTTGCTTTTATCAACGGTTTTTGTAGATTTGTTTCTTTAATAAATTTCTTCAAAACAGGAATCGTTCCGGCAGGAAACTGATCGTCAACAAAAAAATGAATATTATCATACTTACCTCTGTTGTCTCTTGTATGCTTTTTAAGCTTGCCTACAGCATATTCTGTCGTGATAAAATAAATATCCCTAATTCCCGCCCTTCTCATATTCGTTAATGAATTATCTATAAGCACTTGATTATGCGCTATTGGGAGAAGGGGTTTTATTATTTTATCGTGAGTTATAGATCTTAATCGGCTTCCCAATCCGCCGCAAAGGATAACGCCGGTAATTTCTTGTATTGGAATCGCCTCTTTAGTTGCCTTAGCTTCATTAAGAGATTTTGCGATTGCAATTTCTGACTCGCTCTTCAATAACTCCATGCTCATAACTGCGATATTATACTATAAATTCTGCGATTTAAAAAACAAGTCCCGCCACTTCTTCCAATTTGGCCGTATATCAATAACTCTTGCCTTAATATCAGAGCTGGACTTCTGATAAGCAGTTGGCGCCACAACCACAATCTTTTCATCCGGCTTAACCAAAAACAATTTATTCCTTGCCTCCTGTTCTATAAATTGAGGTTCTGTTACAATCTTTAACCGCTCTCTCAGTTGAGCATTTTTCTTCTTCTCGCGAGTCAAGACTGAATTTGCGCTGCCGGCCAAATCATGCTTTTTCCATAAGTTATAAATCGAACTTACCAACTCGCTGATTATAAAAAAGGAAATAATAATAAAAGCAAAAAACACTATTTTCTTTATGACCATAATGTATTATAATAACATCTTCTCTATATATCTACTTGACTATAAGCTAGACAATTGATATTATAGGATTAACTAATAATGATAGAAACAAAAATCAGAAACGCGCATCAACAGTTTCTCGAATTTCTCAAAAGCAAAAAGCATTCAACTGCTACTATTTTAGCCTACGGAAAAGACATCGATCAGCTCACGTCTTTCCTTGAAGAGCTAAATAAACACAATATACACGAAGTCAGCAAAGAGGATATACAAGCCTTCTTAGGCAAGCTGTCCGAAAAAGGCTATACTCCCAAATCTCTTTCGCGCAAACTTAATTCCACCCGTACGTTCTATCGTTTTCTAAAAATCAACGAGTATATTACCGATGACCCTTCCCTTTTAGTTTCCCATCCGCACTACGAACTTGCCAATCCGCGCATTCTCAAGCCTACTGAATATAGAGCTCTTCGCGACGCAGCCCGTAATGACGCCAGAATGTATGCCGTTATTGAATTACTATTGCAAACAGGTATCCGCATTGGTGAACTGGCAGACCTGAGAACTCCCGACATACAAAAGGATGATCTTTTTATCCGTCCTCATGAGAAGCATCCACAGCGCCTTGTGCCTTTCAATAAATCAGCTAAAGATGCTCTCAGCAGATATTTACAAATAAGACCTCAAGTTTCCGATGACCATATTTTTGTCACCAAATCAGGCAAACCGTTCTTAGTCCGCAATATCCGCACAGCCATCGAACGCTATTTCCGTATCGCCGGCATAGAAAATGCCAAAGTCAATGATCTTCGCCACACTTTTGTCGCTCATCATCTCAAGCAAGGAGTTTCCCTTGTTTTGCTTTCCAAAATTCTTGGTCACAAACGCATTTCAACCACAGAGCGCTATCTCAGCTTCGTCCAAAACCGCGCCAAAGACACCACCGTATTAAGTGAATTATAAATTTAAATAACTTTGAATCTCTGAAGCCAAATCTTCAACCGGCCTATCCGTATCTATAACTGCATCAACTACGCCGCTGTCAAATATTTCTTTCTGGTATGCCAACATCTCACCAAAATATTTTGTATGATCCCCATATCCTTCCTTCTCTTGTCTGAGCTTGCTTCTCTCTGTCATTTTATCTCTATCTAAAACAAGTTGTATTATTTTAAATCCCATACTGCGAGCATTCCTAATATCTTCTAAGCTGAAATAGTGAGTATTGGTAAAAAATAAAATTTTATCTCGCTCTAAAACGTCTTTAACCATTTTTGGAGCCAGAACCCTCATTTTATATTCACTACTCTTGGGATACGCTCCGCCATTCAAAGCAATAAGAACACCATCAGATTCCATAACTGGTAAAGCGAATTTCTTCCCCAATAAATATTTAACCAGAGCAGTCTTGCCAACAGTAGAAGCGCCAATGATTATCGCCCTTTTAATCATATTCTAATTATAGAATAACAAAATTACGCGCCATTCTTCCGTTTATCATAAGGCGCTATTCTTCTATATCCCGCGTCCTCAAACTGCTTATCAAACCCGAAAATACTTAATGTCTTGTATTCATCGGCAACAGCCATTACAAGACAATCTGTAAAACTGACTGCTTGCCCAACAGTCGCGAATTTATTAAGTGCCGGACTGGCAAGAAGATTATTCGATTCACTCAATACCAGAAATGGAGGCGTGAGTTCTGAAACTGCCGCTATAGCCGCTTTATGTCCAACCTTACGCCCAAGAACATTTAGGAATTCAACAAACACAGCCACAGGAATAAGTATATCTATATGCTCATTACGAAGTTTATTTGCCGCGTCAAGAGCCGCCTCATAATTGTGGTCATTAGGACTAAACAAGGAAACAAGACCGCTTGTATCCGCTATAATTACAGACCGGCTACTTTCCTTCACCATATAAGTACTCATCAATACGAGAGGATAAATCAGCAGGAGCCTTAATCTGTAATTTCTTCCCAAGTTTGGCCAAGCGGAGCAATGCGTCGCCTGCTGTTTCACTAGTGCTTCTTCGGGAAGCATTGATGCCCTTGCTCAACAGATCACGAATTATTTCAGCCTCATGCCTCTTCTCCATTTTCGCCAGAAGCTTTATATCCCGTGCCTGTTCGTCTGTGAGATAAACCTGCGTTCGTATCACAAATCATTTATAACATATAACATATAACATATATGCTGGTCAACTCTTTACCTTTTTTACCTTTTCTCAAAAACAAACAGCGTACAAATAAATCTAATATCATCCAACACTCTTAGTGCGTCCGGCAGGATTCGGACCTACGACATGATGTGTATAAGACATCTGTTCTACCACTGAACTACGGACGCGTAAACTACCTGCAATTGTAACAAAGAGGCCGTTAAGTGACAAGTTTTTGGTATGCTATACTATGCTTCTATGGAAATATGGCAACCTGTCCCGCCGAAACACAGCACTTTCAAGCAGGAAAAATTTAACGCGTATGCGCAAACTTCGCTATTCATATATCAAGCTGACGAATCGCCCATTCTTCGCCAGCCCTCAAAAGAAATACTTATTAAAGATATAGCTTCAAAAGAAACACAAGAAAAAATCAACTATATCAAAAAATGTCTTCTCCAATATCGGGAAATTACTGGTTTAGGACGTGCCATTGCCGCGCCTCAAGTAGGTATCCATGAAAGTATCGCTGTTATTTATACACCCGATCGTCTTACAACCATTATCAACCCAAAAATAACCAAACTATCTTCAACTCTTTTAAAATATCCTGAGATGTGTATGAGCACTGTTCCAGTCATAGCTTCCGTAATCCGCCCGTCCTGGATCGAATTTGAATATTTTGATGAATTGGGAGAAAAACAACACTGGAACACAAAAGACGAAACCATCGAGGACAAAATGCGCAATCGCGTCTTCCAGCATGAAATCGACCATCTAAAAGGAATTATAAATATTGATAAAATAAAATCTCCTAAAAATTTAATCTTCCATTCCAACCCAAATTTCTACAGTTCAGCAAAATTTGAAGAAGCTAAGAACTTTTAACCAACCTTATTTACTGTACTTATTCATTTGAGTGAGATGCAAGACGCGACCGAGCAGCGGAGTAAGCCGTACTCAAAATGTACGGCGTCGAGCAGCGCAGGATGCAACGCCGCAGATCGCCAAATGAATAAGTCCACTCTAGTTTGTAAACTCCTGAGTAAACATAATTCCATATATCCCTCCATCGATCGCCCCAATACCTATTTTATTAAAATTAGGATTCAATATATTCGCTCTATGTCCGGGACTATTCATCAATCCCTGCATGGCCAACTCAACCGAAGGTGCCATTGCTAAATTCTCTCCCGCGTAAGTATATTCAATTCCGGCCGCGTTCATCCTGTCAAAAGGCGACAATCCCTCAGGCGTGTAATGCGAGAAATAGCCCCTTGAGAGCATATCCTGGGAATGACTTCTTGCTAGCCTCCTTAGTCTCTCATTCATCAATAATGGCTGTAGCCCGTTAGCTTCGCGTTCTCTATTTACTATTAGCAGCATTTGCTCCTCCTCCCGCGCTTCAACTACCCCATCCCCAACTTTGAAACGCAAGTTAACAACTTCATTACTCTGCGGCTTAACAGTTAGATAAGTAAGTGTCTCATTCAATGCTCCGCCAAAAATATCATTCAGTCTCCTCTCAAACATCGATGTATTAGCAATCAGCATCGAACCTATCTCTGATCCGGTCACCAATTTCTTAATAAAGGGAGATGATGGAAGAGACACGATAACAGTCAACAAAAATGCTAGCACGATAAAAGCAGACGCTATACCGGGAATAATCCCCAGTATATTGTTTAGGTTTCTAAAAAATACAAAGATTCGCCCCCGAGCATAAGAATAAGGAATTATCCCTGAAATGTAGCGTAAAAAGATATTAATGACAATTTCGCTGACAAACGCGCTCAAGAAAAATCCCGCCGCCGAAGCAAACCCAATAGGCATAGGAAAAAATGTCATCAGAAATGAAGCTATAAATGAATAATATTTCAATGCCAAAAAAAACGATATTATGAAACTCGCCAGATCAAAAAAAGCTAAAATAAACCCCAGCGTATATCCTTCTATTGCATAATAAAGGATGATCATCGCGATGATCACGTCCAAAAAGTTAATCTGCGATTCCGGAAAAAGTGATTGGATAAATTGAATTGCCTGGTTAAAAATCAAACTAGCCTCTTGCATAAATTATCAAACCCCACTCTATTATAATAAATTCATGATAAAATAAAAGCTATTATAAAAATTAAACACTACCAAAAAATTCTGAAAGCGCCCAAGCCTATACGCTTATATCTTTTAAGTAAAAAAATCTTCATTGTGTTTATAGCTCTAAGCGCGCTAACGATCATCGCCTCAATAGTATTCTATTATTACTTCTTAAAAGACTTGCCCTCTCCAAAAAAATTAACCGGCAATACAGGATCATATTCCACCAAAATTTATGACAGAAACAATACTCTCCTCTATACTATCTATTCCAACCGCAACCAAACCTTTGTGCCATTGAAAAAAATCCCCAAGACCCTCCAGCTTGCTACTATTAGTATAGAGGATAAAGATTTTTACAATCATGGCGCCTTCGACATACGGGGTATCATTCGGGCATTATATTCAACCGTCATCCATAAAAAACTTCAGGGAGGATCTACCTTGACCCAACAATTAGTTAAAAACGGCCTTCTCACGCCGGAGCGTACTCTGACTAGGAAAATTAAAGAGCTTGCTCTTAGTATTATTGTCGAATTTACCTACACCAAAAACCAAATCCTCGAAATGTATCTCAATCAAGTCCCCTACGGGGGAACATCATACGGAGTAGAAGCAGCCTCGCTTACATATTTCGGCAAACCCGTAAACACATTGCGTATTTCAGAGCAGGCCTATCTAGCTGGCCTCCCCGAAGCACCAAGCACATTTTCTCCATTAGGTTCTCGCCCTGAACTTGGCAAAAAAAGGCAAAAAGAAATTTTGAAAAAAATGTTTGAATATGGATATATCACGCAAAAACAATTGGAGACAGCCGCCTCAGAAGAATTGAGATTCCAGAAGACGACCAATCCTATCAAAGCCCCCCACTTTGTCTTTTTCGTCAAAGACCTGCTGCGGCAAAAATACGGCGATAAAACAGTAGAACAAGGAGGTCTTGGTGTGTACACCAGTCTCGATCTGACTCTCCAGGATTACGCCCAGCAAGTTATAGCCTCAGAAGTAGCAAAACTAAAACCAAATAAAGTAGGCAACGGTGCTACTCTCATCGTGAATCCTGCAACCGGCGAAATTTTGAGTATGGTTGGAAGCCGTGACTGGTACGACCCCAAAGATGGCAATGTAAACATGACTGCTCAACAATTACAGCCAGGATCATCAATAAAACCTATTAACTATGCTGTTGGATTACTAAAAGGCTACACCGCGGCAACTCCGTTTGTCGATGAAAAACTTTGTTTCACAAGCCCAGGCACTTCTCCCTTTTGTCCGCGCAACTATGACGGCAACTTTCATGGTTTGATACTTATGCGTAGCGCCCTTGGTAACTCACTCAATATTCCCGCTGTCGAAATGCTCAAGATCAACACTCTTGAATCCATGATCGCCACCGCCTCAGCCATGGGAATTACAACCTTCAAAGACCCAAGCCGATACGGATTATCATTAACCTTAGGCGGAGGAGAAGTAACTATGCTTGATATGACAACTGCCTTTGGAGTATTCGCCAATCAGGGATATAGGGTTGATCTGCATCCTATTCTCAAAGTGATTGACCGCAATGGTAAAATACTTGAGGAGTATCATTCTCCCATAAGTCCTATATTTGGCAAAAAAATTCTTCCCTCCTCGGTTGCGTGGATTATTTCCGACATTCTTGCCGACAACAATGCCAGGATGCTCTCATTCGGTCCCAACTCTGAATTAAAAATCCCTAAAAAATTTGTCTCTGTTAAAACCGGCACGACCAATGACTTCAGAGACAACTGGACAATTGGCTATACCCCTCAATTTGTCATTTCCGTCTGGGTTGGTAATAATGATCGCACCCCCATGTCGGGACTCGTATCCGGACTTACAGGCGCCGCTCCAATCTGGAACAAGCTTATGACCCGCGTACTCGAAAACAAAGAGCCTAAAAGCCCGCCCAAGCCGGCAGATGTTATTACTAAATCTGTCTGTGAATCTACCGGCTTACTCCCAGAGGAGGATCCAACGAATCGCTGTCCTACCCGCTACGAATATTTTATAAAAGGCACCGAACCAAAAACATCTAACCCGGGTAAAACAGCGGTCTTGATTGATAAGACCACCAACAATTTAGCCAAAGAAGGACAGACTGAAAATATCGAGCCAAGAGAAGAATTTATCCTAACCGATCCTCTCGGCAACAAATTTTGTCTAAGCTGTCCCGCCCCAACCCCCACACCGGCGCCATAAAAACCGTCTTTGCATTGACTTGCTCATGTCTTCTGCCATATCATATTTATATGTCCAAAAAGTCGCAATCGCCCCTCCCTCAAAACTTTAAACAATATAACCGCGAATCAGGTAAAAAAACCCTTATCTTTGTCGGAATAATAATCGCCCTTATAATCACATTTTCAATCCTCTCAGTCATCTTAATACTAAAACCCAAAATCCTCACCAGCTCCATCAATTCTCAACCAACCCCAACCATCTCAAAATAACCCTTTTCAACCTCCATGCCCTTTAGTATAATCGTGCTTGCCCGCCCGCTTATATTTCCCGATATATTTATGCGCGTAATTTTACACGTTCTATTTACTGTGCTGGTTTTCCTCCTGAAAACTGAAGATTATATAAGAATAATAATTAAGTTATTTAAAAAAAATAATATCAAAGCTCGCAAAAAATATATGCGTATAGCCCATTTTCTGCGCCGCGAATTCGATAGCCTCCAATTGAATCGGAGTCCTCAAAAACCAAATATCGCGCGCAGAAAAAGAAAGCGGCTGAATAACATCTCTTTCCCCTCTAAGCTCAAATATCTAACCGCTGGCATCGTGCTCTCGCTTATTTTCCTTTTTCTGCCGCTGGTTTTTGTTATCTTCCTGCAGGATCTCCCGAATCCCGCAGAGCTTGAGCTTCGTCAAATCCCTCAAACGACCAGAATCCTTGACAGAAACGGTAAGCTCCTTGCGCAAATTTATGCTCAACAAAATCGCACCCTTATTCCCCTCTCCGACATACCCAAACACTTACAAAATGCGACCTTAGCAATAGAAGACAAAAATTTTTATAAACACTCTGGTTTCGATATGTCTTCTATAATCCGCGCGGCTATAACAAATATCTCCGGTAGGGAAATTCAAGGCGGTTCTACCATCACGCAACAACTTATCAAATCCTCTATGCTCACTCCTGAGAAAAGTTTGCTTCGCAAATTTAAAGAACTGATTCTTGCCTTCTGGACAGAACGCATCTATACCAAAAACCAAATTCTGGAAATGTACTTCAATCAAATCCCATACGGCGGGACTGCCTGGGGCGTTGAAGCTGCCAGTCTTACATATTTTGATAAACACGCCAAAAATCTCACACTCGCCCAAAGCGCGTTCCTTGCCGGACTCACCTCAGCGCCCACCACCTACTCTCCCTATGGCAAAAACCCAAATCGCGCTCGCGAGAGACAAATAGAAGTGCTAAGCAAAATGGTTGCTCTGAATTACATAACTCAAACTCAAGCAAAAGAAGCGGTAAAAGAAAAGCTTATATTCAAAAAACAATATGCCTCAATTCACGCGCCGCATTTTATAAATTACATCAAAGATCTACTTAGTCAAAAATATGGATTGCCTATGCTTGAAAAGGGAGGACTTACCATTGTCACTTCTCTCGATCTAAGAATTCAAAACATGGCAGAAAAAATAGTTGCGCGGGAGGTAGAAAACAACGCCTATCTCAATTTAACCAATGGAGCATCGCTCGTCACTGACCCAAAAAACGGAGATATCTTTGCTATGATTGGCAGCCACGACTGGAATGATCCCGATGACGGCAATTTCAATGTAGTTACCTCTCTTCGACAGCCCGGATCAACTATTAAAGTAGTAACCTACGCCGCGGCCTTACAAAACGGCCTTACTCCGGCATCCATTCTTGAAGACACTCCTGTAACCTTCAAAAACTACAATACCCCCTACTCACCGGTAAATTATGACGGTGAATTCCGGGGAAAAGTAACACTCCGTTCTGCGCTTGCGAATTCACTAAATATCCCTGCCGTTAAGACTCTCAATCAAATAGGAATACCCGCGATGGTAAATCTCGCTAAAAAAATGGGTATAAGCACCTGGGGCGATCCCCAAAATTATGGCTTATCAATTACACTCGGAGGAGCAGAAGTAAATATGCTGGATTTGTCTACTGTTTATGGAACACTCGCCAATGAAGGCAGCCGCGTCTTGCTAAATCCTATTTTAAAAATAACAGACTCTAAAAATAACATTCTCGAAGAGAAAAAGAACCTAGAAGCAATACCGGTATTAACCAAAGAAATTGCTTTTATCTTATCCGATATTTTAGCTGACAATCAGGCAAGAGTCATGGAATTTGGTTTGAATTCCCCGCTCAATATACCGGGAAGTTTTATACCGGTCAAAACAGGTACTACGGATTATAAAAAAGACAACTGGACTATCGGCTATACTCAACAATTCGTTGTCGTAGTATGGGTAGGCAACAATGACAACTCTCCCATGAGTCCCAATCTTGCCTCAGGCATCACCGGCGCGGCCCCGATTTGGCACAAAATAATGACTAACTTATTAACTATCGCTCCCGCGGACAAACCGAAGCCGCCACCTGGCATATTTTCTCAAAGGAACCGAAAACATTCCCGAATGTGTGCCAACCAAAAGCTACCCAACCGATAACCATATCCGTAAAAAAAGACGATAAACATATTTACTTTTGCAGTTTTACAGCTTCTTTTAGAAGCTCATATTGTTTCAGAGGCGTCTGTGACCCAAAAAGAAAACTCGTTGCCACAAAGCGTCTGCTCCCCGCCACACAACCAGTCTTAATCGTTTGATCATTTATTCCTCCATCAACCTCAATTGGAATTGTTGTCTTTGCCGCCAATTGCATTACTTTCTCCAAATTCTTTTCCATAAAACTCTGCCCCGAGAATCCTGCCTTAACCGTCATTACCAAAATACTATCTAAATCATCAAGAGAAACTTTTATTGCCTCAATAGCTGTGTCAGCATCAATCCCCAGCCCAACTTCACCCAATAGTTCAGCCTCTGCCACAAACTGTCTCTGATCCGGCATTTTCTCAACATGCCCGATAAATCTGCGAAAACCAGCGTTAGCAAAAGGCTTAAGATATTTAATAGGGTCATCAACCATCATATGTACCTCAAGCAGGAAATCATGACTGTATTTTACAAATGGACCCGGATCGAGATAGGTTGTATTCGGCGCGAATTTGCCATCAATCAAATCCACATGCACGCTCTTTGCAAACTGCCTATATGCCTCAAGCTTTCGCTCAATTTCTTTCCAATCCTTTTCCAAAATTCCAGGCAATATTTCAAACATAATTAAATAATCTCTTCAATCTCTTTAATTTCCTCAATTCTTCTCCTGTGTCTCAGTTCATTAGAAAAAGGCGTTTCTAGGAATATCTCAACGGCTCTTATCGCCTCCTCTTCCTTTAAAAAACGCGTGCTCAAAGATAACATATTCGCGTCATTGTGTGTTCTGGCAAGCCTTATCATCTCAAACTCATCACTGCTTTTTCTGCCTGTGACATCAACTGCCGAAGATGCGATACGGGGTGCGTAAAACAATGCGCAGCGTACATTTTTATACTTATTTGCCGCCATTGCTTCCCCCTGACCCGACCCCCCAAATATTACGCCCCTGTTGACCGGATCTCGGGACACTTCCCTGGCCGCTTTTCCTACAAACACCGGATAGTCGTCATTTTTATCAAAACTTTCCGCCCCGCAATCCACAACCTCATACCTCGCCTTAAGAAGAAAATCCTTAACCTTCTCTTTTAATTCAAACCCCGCATGATCAGTACCAAGATAAATCTTCATATTAATCCTGAACTAAGATAAATTATAATTGAAAATTGAGTCATTAAAAATTCATTGAAAATTTCAAATTAAAAACATGTCCTGAGCTTGTCGAATGGATTGAAAATTATTTTCCCACTATCACTTCCGCCTCACTCTCTATATCGTCAGAGACGCTGGCCGATACGCTGGCAAAAACAGGATTTGCCTGCAGATCTTTCTTCAGCAAACCAGCATAGTTACTTTTACTCTTTTTAACCAGGACAGTCAGATTGCTGTATGTAAACGCGTCCGCGTTATCAACCTTAATTATTTTGTAGCCCATTCCCTTAAGATAATCCGATACTTCGCGTGCCGCCCCTGCTATCCCGCTTCCATTAAGCACAACAACCGCAAGTTTACTCCTGTCCGGATTAGTCCCCGCGTCAACCTTCAAACTTCCAAGAGTCGGAGTTAATACTCCTGTCAAATCAGTCTTCAAGACAGCAGACACGGACGATGTCGGTAAAGGGGTTGTCGTTGCCCTAGCTATCAAAGCAGGTTGCAACGGCAAGCTCTGCTTTGTAGAACCCAACACATACAGCCCCGCAAGTATAGCAACGACCAAAATAATTAATCCGATAATTATAAGGAAGAAGTGCCTGCGATTATTTGAACGCATAGTATAACCCGCGAATGTTGGATATCCTTCATTCTCTTGCATATTCTAAAAAGAATAGTAACACATTTCCCTCTCTTTGAAAACAAGTGCTATAATAAAACAACTATGCCCATAAAAAGTATAAAAGCGCTTTTGTTGCTATTTATATTCATCTTCTATTTGCAAATATCGCCCACTGCGTTATCAGATAATATAGACGTCTCCTCAGGTCGCTACGACCAAATTACCAAGGAATTAAACGACCTCAAAGAAGCACTTAATAAATCCGTCAACGCCACCAAGCCGCTTCAAACTGAACTCTCATCGTTAAAGCAGCAAATCCAACAGATTAAATACAAAGTCATCTCGGTTGAGTCTGATTTGCGAATAAAAAAAGAGGGCATCAACAAGGGCTATGCAACGCTCGCTCATAAACAACGGCTTGTTCTCTATACTATCCGTGACTTTTATATAAAAAGTTATAACGAATCTCCCTTGAATTTATTTCTTGCGGATTTACAAGTTGGCGAAAAAACCCAACAGGAATTTTATCAGGAAGTAAAAACCAGACAGGATAAAAATATCATCACCAATATCATTCTCTCAATTACTGATCTTGAAAATAAAAAACGTCAGTTGGAACAGGAACAAAAATGGCTTACCGCAACCAAAGCCACCCTCGATGAACAATCAATCAAGCTCGATACGGTTATCACGGGAGCGCTTGCTTATCAAAAAGACGTGTCTCACAAAATCCAGGAGCTGTCAGAGCAACAGCAAGCCATCATCAATGCCAGAAGTGGTGCCTTCACAGCAACCATTGGCGATAGTGACTTGGCTGACGATTACAATGCTTCCATCAAGGGCTTTCGTGAAGCCGCGCCTGGAGGCTCATTTGCGGTATTTTCCTTCGGCGCCCACACTCACCGCAAGGGCATGAGTCAATATGGCGCGTTTGGCAGAGCTAATTCCGGTCAAAATTACCAAACTATTCTCAAAGCCTACTATGGCAAAGAGCTTGTAAATAAGGACACAAGCGGATCAATTAAGGTCGCCGGTCAAGCAGAGTTAGATTTTGAAGGTCATTATTTACTCGGAATTGCTGAGATGCCGTCAAGCTGGCCAAAAGAAGCCTTAAAGGCCCAAGCAGTCGCCGCCCGGACTTACGCCTATCGCTATAAACAGCAAGGCTTAGAAATCTGTACCAATGAAGCCTGTCAAGTATACAATAGCGCTAAAGCCGATAATCCCCCTGATGCTTGGAAACAAGCAGTTGAGGAAACCAAAGGGCAAGTGTTGGAAGACGTGGTGACTTACTATTCTTCAACTACAGGAGGCTTTCTCACAACCACGGGCTGGGATACGACCGATGGTAATGGCGGTGAAAATTTTACCGACAGAGCATACGAAAAAATAGCTGGCAGCCCATGGTTCTACAAAGCTTGGTACACCAAAGGCTATAGTACTTCAAGCGATAAATGCGGTCGCGATAACCCCTGGCTGTCACCCTCAGATCTGGCTGATATAATTAATACGGCAATTATCTTAAGCAATAACTCTGGTGAGGAAAGCAGCCGTATTTCTCCCATTACTACCTCCTGCTGGAGCGGCAATCCTTATAGTCAAGACGAACTCCGTCAAATCTCCGAAAAATATGGGGGTGGAATCAATAATGTATCAAGCGCTCAAGTACTTCAGGGCAACGGACAAACTTTAGAGATAGTATTCCAAACTGATAAAGGAGAAAAACGCCTCAATGCCTCAAATTTCAAAACTGCGTTCAATCTGCGTGCTCCCGGCTATCTGTCTATTCCGCAAAACGGCTTTGCCTTTTTCAACATCGAACACAAATAAAAATTATGCCTGATATTTTCACAGCGCCAAAAAAACAGTCTGGGTCAACTTCGCGTCCCCCTCATGCTCCCAGTCATGCCCATCATTCAGATAAGCAAGCTCCTCACGCAGACAGCTCGTCAACCCCAGGCATGTTCTCCTCCCTCGTAATTCGCCCCGACAAATTCACCTTTGCTCATCAGGAAAAAGATGAACAAATCCTTCTTTTCGTGCGCCGGCACTTCATCACTAATTTTTTGTGGATCGCGGCGTCATTGATAGCTGTATTGATCCCCATGATCTTCCCGCTTTTAGCCGGACTGTTAAATTTCTCGCAATTATCAATCCCTCCCTCCTTCACTGTAATTTCTTTAGTTTTCTACTATTTAATCATCTTCGGCTTCGCCTTTTTTAACTTCGTCGATTGGTTTTACAATATCGGCATCCTGACGCAAAAAAGATTACTGGACATAGATTTCACCAATCTCTCGTATATTGATATTGCTATAACTCAATTACCGGAGATCGAAGATGTCGTGCATAGGCAAAAAGGCTTTTTCGCTTCATTCTTTGATTACGGCGATGTCATAGCGCATACTGTAACCGGCAGAGAAGATTTTGTTCTTTCGAAAATCCCGCGTCCAACTAAAGTCGTTGACATTATGAGTAAGCTAATAGCAGACTGAGCTATGATTAACTTTCCGCAATTTACAATAGATTTACAAAACCTAAACCTATTGCCATTCTTCAAAATAATACTTATGATTATAATCGCGCTTTTCGCGCTTTTCGCCTTTTTCGTCTTCAACAAAATACGCGCGCTTAACAGGATCGTCTTCTTTCCTCCGCGGACTATCGCCAATTCTATCAAAGCTATTGCTCTATTCTATTTTTTTCTCATATTCTCGCTTTTTTTTCTTACTCTTGTTATAGTATAAGCAATGCCTATCTCTAATTTTCATGTGCCCAAGCTTAGTCTTGTCTTTGCCAAAATTGTCGCTAATCCAACGGCTCTTTCCTGGTCTCAAGTCTACAACGCGGGCAGCCTCTTCGCTGCGCTCTCTCTTACCCAAACACAAGACAATAATCAAGACTTAATTTTACCGGCAGTAGGAAAAAATTTATTCAACAACTTGGAAGCTGAATTTTTCTCCCTGGAAGAAAAAAATCTGTATCATATCAAAACCGCTATAGAAAAAAGCTTAGAAAGTCTTCCTCCCGGCATAATAGTTGACGCGTGTCTGGCTTATTTCAAAGACGATGTTCTTTACCTGTTTATCGTAGGCAAAGGTAAAATTATTATGAAACGTGGCGGATCGCTCGGAATATTACTGGAAAAAAAATCTGCCGCGGCTCCGATCATGACTGCCTCGGGTTATTTGCGCGCGAATGATATTATCATCCTCCAAACAGATCGCTTTACGCAAAACGTTTCTGAGGACTATATTGTTAATGCGTTGAAACTACAGCGCCCCAATGACATAGCCGAGAGCCTCTCTCCCCATGTTCACGCCAAAGAAGACGGCAGTCAAGCGGCTATCATTATCGCCTACAATGGAACTGTCAGGACCATCCCAGACATAGAAGATAATTCAGAAAAAGCGCTGACAAAAGCACCCCCCTTGAAGCCATCCTCACCCGTATCGACAATATCTCCCCCAAAATTCCTAGCTAAATTAAACTCTTTCATTCCTCGACTCACGCGTTTACAAAAAATTTCAATTTGCGCCGGAGTTCTCCTCTTAATTATCCTCTCCGGCACTATAATTTTTACCAAGTCAAAACAGGATAATGCCAAGTACGCCGCGCTCTACCAGGAAATCTACACCCAAGCACAAAAAAACTACGATTCCGCAATTGCTCTTAAAAAACTGAATCAAAGCCATAGTATATCTGATTTCAAAAAAGCCGAACAAATTCTAGTATCAAATATGAATAAATTCAAAACAGGCTCAAACGAGGAATCCAAACTGCGTGAATTTTTAACTCAGATACAGCGGGAGATGGGATCTATCACGAAAGTAAATAAAATCAGCCCTAAAAATATAACTCTCAGCACTAACCATCTATTCAATATCGAAATAAACCATAAAGCAGTGTCTTATGCTCAAGATACCGCTGCGATTTACCTGCTTACAGATGATGCTGTCTCTGCTATTAATAAAGCTACTCTCGAGAAAAAAAAGATTTTAACAAACAACAATGACTGGAGCGAGCCTATTGCTATCTCTACTTATCAAGGCAATATCTATATCTTGGACAAAAAAGCCGGAATACTGAAATTTACACCAACTCAAGCTGGCTTGACCAAAACTGATTATTTCAAAGAAGCAACACCTGACTTAAGCAAAGCTTCAAGTATGGCAATTGATGGCTCAATCTGGATTCTGACCCTTGATGGAAAAATATTCAAATATACAAGAGGCAAACAGGATAATTTTACAATTTCTGGACTCGAAAAACCTTTATCAAATCCTCTCAAAATCTTCACCGATATTGATACAAGCGGTCTCTACATTCTCGATAACGGTAACAGCCGTATCGTTAAACTCGAAAAAACCGGCGCGTACCAAAATCAATACAACGCGGATATTTTACAATCAGCAAAAGACTTTGAAATCCTGGAAGCAAATCCAAAAGCCCTTATCCTTGAAAATAACAAGATTTGGGAATTACCGCTCTGATTATTGATATTCGCCATATGACTTATCTTGATAAATAACAGCTTTATCATCTTTATAAACAATAACCCACCCCGCCCTCCTCGCGTTTTCATAAGCTTTAGACAATTTAAGCTCTTTACCTTTGGGAATTTCTAAACCAAAGCTTTTGCCTACTAAATCAAGATAATCCGCAAACTGATCCATCATCGTCTTCTGCTTATCCTCTTTTTCAACAGGCAATAAAATAGTGCTAATTCCGTATTTAGAAGTAACCGAGTTAAAAGACGCTTCGTCAACCGATATCTTAGTCTGCTCTTCAAACGCGTAATCACTCTCGCCCTTCGGAGCTTTCCATCGCCAACTAGGCATCCTTCCGTCAATAAAAACCTGTCTTTCCGGCAATTTCCAAATGAGATATCCACCCCAATTATAAGACGAGAACACCTGCCCTTTTGGACTATGTTGCCGCAAATACGAAATCGCTCTTTGCGGATAATAGTTTTCTCCTACAATCGAAACGCTTATAGAAATAAAATCGGCTATGGAAAAAAAACAAATAATGACAAAAAAAACTATGAGCGACTTCATAAAACGTATAGCGCCATATTCTATTCTAGCGGCTTCTTTATAAAGAAACGAAAGTCCTGCTGTCGTCATCGGCAAACTAACTAACACCCACAAAGGCACATGCCGCACAGAAGAAAACGCTTCTGCTAAAAAAGCAAAATAAAGCAGCTTCTCCAAAATTGTAAATTTTTTTCTATACCTGATCACCAGAAACGCTGATAAAACAAAAAATATCCAGATAGAAAAATAGAGCACAAAAACTATTGACCTCCACTCCGCGATAGTCCACCGTAATGAACTGTCGGTCATTTGCATCCAAACTTCCCACCACATACGCCAGCCATACGGCGTTATGAATGTAGCAGTCATGCAAAGCAAAAAGACTATGCCTGCCGAATAACTACCCTTAAGACATCGATATGCGCAAGCAATGAAAAGCGCCACTATGCCCGCGGGAAATCCTCCGTGTAAATTCGCCCAAAGCAAAAAACCCCAAGGCAGCCAAAATCTCCATCTTCGAAATCGATCCCGATCAAGAATGATAAAAAGAAGCAGGGAAAAGAAAAACCAGCTAATTACTTGTGGTCGTATACCAAAAAACCCTACCAATATTGCAAAGGCCAAAAAAAATGGAATAAGTCCAAACTGTCTCTGCTGCTTTGCGATTGCGTACCACTGCAATAATATTGCGCCGATTGCGAAAAGCACAAATACTCCCGCGAGTCCTGCATGGCCAACAATTGGCATAAACCAGGCTAAAAAAATATTGGTCAGCCATTCATGATCCACAAAAGGATAACTCGGCATAGTATAAGAAAATGGATCTGTAGCCGGAATGCCGCTTGACAAAATTAACTGTCCCATCCTTATATGCCAACCAAAATCAGGATCCAAAGACACCGCCCCGTAAAGCCAATAAAATACAGTCCCTATCCCGACTAAGCCTATAAATAGATTACTATACTTATGTTTCATTATTAATTTATAAACTTTTCCTTGATTCATTATTCATGATTATATAATATAAAAGTATGAAGATCATCAATCGCAAAGCATTTTACAACTACACAATAGGCGACAGATTCGAAGCCGGCATCAATCTTTTTGGCGCGGAAGTCAAAGCCGTGCGGCTTGGCCACGCTGACTTGACTTCAAGTTTTGTGCGTATAATCGGTAGCGAGGCCTATTTGGTTAACGCAAAAATCTTTCCCTACGAATATGCCAGGCCTGAGCAATACGATCCCAATCGTACCCGCAAGTGTCTATTGCACAAAAAACAAATTATCTCCCTTAAAAGCAAGACCGAAGGATCAGCCTTGACACTTGTACCTGTTTCATTGTATACTAAAGGCAACTTAATTAAGCTCGAGTTAGCTTTAGCCAAATCTAAAAAAAAGTTTGAGAAAAAACAAACTCTCAAAAAAAAGGACCTTGACAGAGAAATAGAAGAAGCATTAAAAGGGAATATTTAAAATCAATCTTCGCTTTTAAAAATCAAAAAATTGATTTTTGTAAGGGGATGACTTGATTCGACGGGAAAAGTACCTTAATAATTGCAAGCCGGCTTTTGATTCAATGCCGTTAAATTAGAATCAAAATATAAATGCAGGTAAAAACCGCATTGCAGCGCTGAAAGCTGAAGCCGAAACAATTCGTGCCGAACTTTTTGGCGTTAGACCGCAAGCTTACGCTTTTGCTTAAGCTTTAGTCTTGTTCATATGATCTTTCCTCAACGGGATTCTATGGGCACAAATACAGTTGAGGATATTAGTAAGGAAATCGGTTTGTTTCCTTATCGAATTTATTTAACCTTAACTTTGCCTCCGTGTCAATTCGGTCAGACAAAGGGATAATAAAAATTGACTAAGCTTGTAGACATTGTAAGTTTATTTTACTCGGACTCCGGCTCACTGCCGGACATCTCCACACTAGCAGTTTTAGCCTGTCCTAATTCACTAATTAGCTTGACAGGATAGGCTAAACTAGCGGTTCCAAATCCCAATTTATAATCATACCGCAATTCTTCTTCAAAATACAT